>DATGKG010000436.1:0-11168 GCA_035294805.1 Binataceae bacterium (SeqCode)
GTCTACTTCCGCATCTCCTCGATGATCTTGTCGCGCTGCCCGCGCTCGATGAGCTGGTCGTTGCGCCGCGCCTGCTTTAGGCCCAAGTAGGTGAATCCCAGTACCAGCAGCATCATCGCCATGATTGGGATGTTGTCCGGCTGAGTTACGATACCGAGAAATTGTTGCAAGCCACTGATTGGTTCCATTCGCGCCTCTCGTACCCCATTCAATCAACGCTATCCTGTAGTGTCAACGAGAGCCGCGTTCGGAGGCATTTGCAGGCTTGCTAATGCGTCGGACGACCGCTGAAATAGCGCTCGATGGCAAATCACGTCGAAGCCGGACGCCTGCCGAATTCGATCCCTATTTGGAAATCGATTTGGGGTGCCTTTGGCACTGCAATGGGTGTGCTCTATACGGTGGTATTAGGGCCATGCGCGGCTATCACCGCGCGGCTCGGCTTCCACAAATTGACTTCGAGCATCTCGCGGCTGTGGGCATGGCTGATCATCCGCACCTGCGGCGTCAAGGTCGAGATTGAAGGGCTGGAGAATCTGGGCGGACTGAAATCCTACATTCTGGTCGCGAACCATCAGAGCTTCCTCGACATCTTCGCGGTGCTCGCCTTTATGCCGGGCGACACGCGCTTCGTTGCGAAAAAGGAACTGCTGAAGATTCCGGTCGTCGGGTACGCGATGGTTCACAACGGACACGTCATCGTCGATCGCCAGGGCGGCGGCCGCTCGATTCGGCGCGCGCTCGAGGCTGCGCGCAAAGGCAACTATCCCATCTGCGTGTTCGCCGAGGGGCATCGGCATAACGATGGCCGGGTGCACGAATTCGAGGAAGGCTCCGCATGGCTCGCGATCCTGTCGAAGTTGCCATGCGTGCCAATGGCGATCAGCGGCTCGGGCGCGTTTTTTCCTCGCGAGGCGAAAGTGCCGATTCCCGGTGGTCGGATGCGGATGACATTGTTGCCACCAATCCCGACGGAGAGTCTCAAAAGCGCCGACCGCGAAGCGCTCACGAAGAAATTGGAGGATGCGGTACGCTCCGCATTCTTGCCGGAGCTATGAATCGGAATCTGGCGGATGCGTCGCTACGGGCAGACCTAAGATGAGCACGTGCATTAGCCCTTGCGATCGAAGATGAACAGCGGAACCTGATTCGCGATCTTCGGATCAATGGCGAGCACTCGCCGCCCCCCATCCTCCGTGATCGCACCCGCCGCAATGCCGGCCCTTTTGAGCGATGTGACCACCTGATCTAGATCGTCCGCCTCGAGCCATATCGCGAACATGCCCTCGCCATTCGCCTTGATGGCATCGGCGACCGACGCTCCCGATGCGAGGCGAATCTCCGCGCCGCCGATCGTCACCGATGCGTTCTCACGGGCGCGCGTCACCTTGAAGCCGAAGTTTTTCTCGTAGATCGAGGCAGCGTCGTTGAGATCGGTCGTAGCCACATCGATGCGGTCGAAGCGTTTGATCATGCCATCTTATCTACCCATTGATGCTTCTCTACACCAGCGATCCTGCGCCTAACGGCCATTAGAATGTGGCAAGGCGATGGTTTATGATGATGTCGCCACTTCGATGACTTCAGCAGACACCATCGAGCGCCGCGTGCCGCATATCGGGACGTATCGACGCGAGCTTCCGGTCGGCATCGAGCGGCTCTACGAGAACGCGATCGACTGGGAGCATCTGCCGTACCTGCATCGCAGCAGCTTCGCGAGGATCGAATGCCTCGAAGCCGGCTCGTGGGGATTTCGCGCCCGCGTGTGGTCGCAGCCTTATGATGAGCGCCGCGCTTTCGTCATCGAGTTGAAGCTCGACCGCGATTGCCGGCGCTGGATCACCTCGACCCTCGACGGGACGGGCCGTGGCAGCGAGGTCTGGACGCATGCGTTTCCGGTCGGCGATCGCGAGACGCACATCGTGGTGGATTTTTTCGTGCCCGGCATCACCTCGGATCGCGCGCCCGAGGTTTTCGACTTCTATCGGAATCTCTACACGCGACTTTACGATGAAGACGTGGTGATGATGTCGGATCGTCAGGCGCAGCTCGACGCGATCAGGAATGGCGCGTCGAAAGCAGCCTCATCGCGACGCATGCTCGGCACGCTAGAGGAGGTGCGACTGCGGTTGCCGATGACGATCGAAGAGTGCGGACGGCGATTTCGGATCGTTGAGCTCGATGGAAAACTCATCGCGCATGCCACCGTATGTCCGCATACACTCGGACCGCTCGGCACTACCATCGTGAGCAACGGAATCATCGAATGTCCATGGCATGGCTTTCGATTCGACGTCGTCACCGGCGCGTGCGTCAGCGGACACAACTGCAAGCTTCCGCCAGCGCCGCTAATTTCGGTCGATGCGCTAAACTCGAACGTCACGCTCGAATGGAAATCGGATTCGCCTCGGACTTGAACCGCGCGAGGTGCTTATGGGCAACGCCGCCTTTCCAGCCACAATCGGAACCGAAACTCGCATTGCGGAGCACGCGAGGACGCAGGCGCGCGTCGCCGCGATCCCGTGGTACGTATGGTGCCTCGCCGCCGCCGTAACCTCCGATGCGTTCGGCGGCTACTGGGACATCTCGTGGCACATATCGATCGGGCGCGACACGTTCTGGACGCCCGCGCACATGATGGTGTACCTCGCAGGCGTGCTCTCCGGCATCTCGTGCGGCTATGCGATTTTGACCACGACCTTCGGCTCCTCGAGCGAGATGAGAGACACCTCGGTGTCAATTTGGGGATTTCGCGGGCCGCTCGGATGCTTCATTGCGACGTGGGGCGCGTTCGCGATGTTGACCTCGGCGCCGTTCGACAACTGGTGGCACAGCGCGTACGGCCTCGATGTCAAGATCGTCAGCCTGCCGCACTCGATCCTCGCGCTCGGCGAGGCGATGATCAGCCTCGGCGCGATGATTCTGGTATGCGCGCAAGTTAACCGCGCCTCGGGAGAGTATCAGCGCAAACTCGATCGTCTGCTGATCTTCATTGGCGGAGTAGAGATGTTTGGCGCCGCGCTGTTCACCCTCGAATCGACGCCGGTGGCCTTCATGCACAGCGCGGGATTCTATCGCGCGGTCGCGAGCGGATTTCCCATCATCTTGATCGCGCTCATGTGCGTATCAAAATCGAAGTGGCCGGCGACGACGATGGCGGCCATCTATACCGCGGGCTTCCTCGCGTTGCTGTGGATCTTCCCACTGTTTCCCGCGGAGCCGAAGCTCGGCCCAGTGTATCAGCACGTCACGCACATGATTCCGCTATGGTTTCCCACGCTGTTGATCGTGCCCGCGTTCGCGCTCGATTTGTTGCGCCAGCGGATGGGCGAGCGATGGGGCGGTTGGCGATCGGCGATCGTCGCGGGATGCGTCTACCTCGCGGTGTTCATCGCGGTGCAGTGGCCGTTCGCGGATTTCCTGATGTCGCCGCTCGCGCGCAATCGCATCTTCGGCACCACCTACTTCGGATACTTCGATCCGGCGAACATCCTTTACAACCCATACCACTTCGCACGGATGGACCGGACGCAAGCGGCGTTCTATGGGGGAATGATGACCGCATTTGTGACGGCGATCGTCTTTTGCTCGATCGGAATGGCGCTCGGCAACTGGATGCGGAAGGTCCAGCGCTGACGCCATGAAAAAGGCGCTCGCATTTCTCGGGATCGTCATGATGCTGCTCGCCTTCGCACATCCGGCGTCCGCGCACGTCGGCAGCCCAGACGTTTTCTACGAAGGCGACGCGGGCCCGTATCATCTGTTCGTGACAGTACGAATGCCTCAGGTGATTCCGGGCGTCGCGGAAGTCGAAGTGCGCAGCCGTTCCGATGACGTCCGCGAAATTCGTACCGCGGTCGCGAATCTGACGGGCGCGGGGTCGAAGTTCATGCCAGTGCCCGACCTCGCGAAGCGCTCGACGACGGACCCGCGTTTTTTCACCTCGAGCTTATGGCTGATGGAATACGGCTCGCTGCGCGTTCAGCTCAACGTGCTAGGCACTCAGGGTCCCGCGCAGCTATCGGTTCCGGTCGCGTCGTTCGGGCAGGCGGTCCTGGCGATGCCGAAAGCATTGGGCGCGTTGCTGCTCTTGCTCGTCATCGGACTCGGGCTCGGCGCGATCGCGATCGTCGGCGCCGCGGCGCGCGAATCGCGCGCCGCACCCGGCGCGGAAGTATCAGCCGAATATCGCCCGCGCGGATGGCGCGCGATGGCAATCATGTCGGGCATCGTGGCGCTGATTTTCTATGGCGGCTTTGCGTGGTGGAGCGCCGATGCCAACGCGTACGCGACGCTCGCGAAATTTTTCAAATCACCGAAATGCGCCGCGACATTGGAAGGGAATCGAATCACGATTCGTCCGACCGATAAGATTTGGCTCGACAACGAGACGGTCGAAAACCTTGTGCCCGACCACGGCCACATCATGCACCTCTTCCTGGTGCGCACGCCCGGCTTCGATCGCATCTGGCATTTGCATCCGGAGCGGACCGCGCGCGGAACCTTCGAAGAAAATTTGCCGGCGACCGAACCCGGCCACTACAAGGTCTTCGCCGACATCGTCGACAAGTATGGCTTCCCATGGACGCTGGTCGGCACCATCGACATGCCCAACCTCGCGGGCCCTGCGATGAGCGGCGACGATTCGGAAGGAGTCGCGCAGCCGCTAACGCAGAATACCAATGACACTACTACTTCAATGCTCGCCGACGGCACGCAAGTCATCTGGAAGCGTGAGAGCGCGCCGCTCAAAGCGAATGTCCCGATGATCCTCGAGTTCGCGGTGGAAGACAAAAGTGGAGCGCCGGCGAGCGACCTCGAGCCTTATATGGGGATGGCGGCGCACGCGGAGATCATTCGCGACGACCTCAGCGTGTTCGCGCATGTGCATCCGTCGGGATCGGCGCCGATGGCATCGATGATGATGGCGAGCGCGGACCCGTCTTCGATGAGCGAGATGAAGATGGCGACCGACAAGATCGCGCCGGAGCTATCGATCCCGTATGGCTTTCCGAAGCCGGGACTATATCGGATATTCCTTCAATTCAAACGCGCGGGCTGCATCGAGACCGCCTCGTTCGACGTGCACGTGCAGTAAGACTCCTAGCGGCTGCCATTCGCCACCATGCTATCCGCTTGATGGCTAAGCGCGATGGTTGGAGCGTCGCAAGTCCAAACCTTCGTGGCGACGTCTGCAGCATTCCCACGCGCATATTTCCCGGTTACGTGAGTGCAATCCGCCTTCAGCGCACCGTTACTCCTCGCCAGGCCGTTGAGCGCATAGGAATAATTCGGGTCGATCTGAAGCGCGGCGATATAGGCTTCCATCGCGGGTATATAGTCGAGCGCGTAGTAGTAGTCGGCGCCTACTTCGGTCCACAACTCCTTCGGCTCGCCGGCGTTAAGTTGCACGGCGCGCTTGTAGGCCTCGGCCGAGTCCTCGAAATTCTTCTTGGTTTGAGTGGGAAGCGCGCCACCAACCACTGCGCGGGCTGCGAGCTGTTGGTGAGTCGCGAGGTTCTGAAGCTGGCTGGCTAAGCCGAGCCAGAGGCGGCCATTGTTGGGCGCGACTTTGACCGCGCTCTGCATCACCTCCACCGCTTTCTCGAATTGTTTCGCGTTCGCGTAGCATACCGACATCGCCTCCCAAGGTCTCGAGTCTCCGGGGGTGATCGCCGTCGCCTTCCTGAAAGCTTCAGCAGATCGATCCGGCTGACCCATCCGGCAATAGGCATCGCCGAGGGTTGTCCAAGCGAGCGGATTGTGGGGCGCGGTCTGAGTCCAGCGCTGCCCGTATGCCGCGAGTCCTTGCCAGTCCTGACTAGAGCGGTACTTCCTCGCGCCCGCCATCCAGTCGTCAGCGCCGGCGGTGGGAGCGAAAGCGAGATGTCCGACAACGGCGAGCAGGAGCGCGACAGCAGCCTTAAGCATGAGGCCTTTGAAATGTTTCGACGCGATATCCAAGTGGGCCTCCTAATCACTGCGTCGAGAGAAAGAAAAGAGGCGCCGGACAAGCCAGCGCCTCTTAAGCGATCGGTTGAAAGAACTTCGACTAGCTCTTCGGCTTGAGGGTGAAATTGGCATTCGCAGTTGCGCCATCTTTCACATCAGCCTTGGTATCCTGAGTGCCGAGCTTCTCCTGCCATACCTCAACCGTATAGCTGCCCGGAGGTACGTCCTTGATGGTGTAATTACCCTTGTCGTCGGTAACCGCGAAGTATGGAGTATCGGTCGATACCCACCACCCGTGCATCCAGCCATGCGCATCGCAAGTGACCTTGATCACCTCGGGTTTCTCTACCACCTTGTCCATCTCTTTCTTGAACTTCGGCTGCGCCGCGTTGAAGGATGGATTCACATTCGAATAGGTATGGATGTTATGCAGGATGCCGTCGTCGTTCATGATCTTGACGGTGCTGCCGGCCGGAAATGCCAGCACGTGCGGATCGTAGCGGCAGCCCTTCTGATTGAAGGTTACGCTCTCCGGCTTCAGGTCACCTTTGGCGCCTTTCACCACCACGACCGCGTTGGCTATTCCTCCATCGCTACCAACGACAAGATCCTCATTGAAGTGCGGCGTGAGTCCGCACACTTCCTTATCCTTGGTAACTTCGACGGGTTTGGGCGCGGGAGGTGTGCCGTCATACTTGACGGTACCGCTGATAGTGCCTCCAGCGGCATTCGCACTTACCGGGCTAAAACTCATACCTAGCGCCACCGCTGCACATGCTGCGGTGATGACTGCAAAACGTTTCATTCTGGCTTCCTCCTGAGCGTGATAGGACCTGTGTTACGATGCTGCTCCTGACTTCTTACTATTGTCACTGACCTTCTGCTTGTTCGCGGGCGCGGGTTTAGCAGGTTGCGGACTGGCAACTTGCGATGGCAGCGACTGTCCCGGATGCGTTCCGAACCAGAAAATGTAGTCGCGGATCGCCTTACGCTGCTCTTCCTCGTTGCCCTTAAGGATGTCGTCGGGGCCGCCAGGATAGAACGACGGCATCTTGGTACCGGGCTGAATAGCCTGCGGATCCTTCAACCAAGTCGGAATCCATTCCGGATTGAGCCGCGCGTGCGCGAGACCCAAGTCCGGCGCCCATCCTTCAGGCGGTCCTTCAGGATGCTTGTCGCCCTGTTGATGACAACTGAAGCAGTTGAAGTAATCCTTCGTCATGAGCTTGGCGCCGGCATCGAGGTCCGCGGCCGGAAGCAAATTGGTGTTGAGGTACACGAAGGGCACCTGCAGCTCCGCCATCGCGGTGAAATAATCCACCAGCGTGTCGCCTTCATGACTGTCGACGTGGAAGGTCGGCATCCTGATTTTCAGCCACGGCCGTATAGGTGTAGGGCTCTGCAAGAAGCTGAACAGCCACTCAGGCTGCACCTTGGCGCCTTCGCCATTGAGGATCGGGGGCGCGAGGTTGATCTGATCGGGCGGATAGTAGCGGCGAATGAAGCCGCCGCGATTCTCGATGATGTGGCATCCGACGCAGTTGCGATAATTCACGTCGCGCCGGCCCATCACGATCTGCTCCTGATGCGCCGAACCGGGGGCGCGATAGCGTTCCTGTACCTTTCCTTCGTGCAAGCTGGCGATGAACACGCGCAGGTCCTTGATGTCCTGGTCCTGCAACTCGAAATTCGGCATCACCTGCTCGACATCCTTGGTCTGGTAGGTCCGCGGATTTTTGATCTTATTATAAATCCAGTCGTTCCAGGTTTCGGGGATGTCGGTGTGATTGCCGAAGAACAACTCATCGACATGTTTGGAGCCTTCCGTCGTCAGTTCGACGCCAATTCGCGACTCATGCTCCATGCCGTTGATCTCATGGCATCCGAAGCATCCGTACTTGCGCACCAAAGCTTCGCCCTTCTTTATGTTCTCGGGATCCTTCAGCGCGACATCTATCCTGGGATCGTCCTTCTTCTGGCCGTGAGTCATCAGGAAGGCTGTCAGCGCCTCAGCTTCGTGATCGCTCAGTCGCAATGACGGCATCGCGGGATGCGCTGCATAGTTGGTGGGATCCTTGATCCACCACCACACCCATCGCGCGTCAGTCTTCTCCGCGATATTCGAGAGGTTAGGTGCGAAATCCTTGGTGGTGCGAGTCTCGTTAGGTTTGAAGTTGTCCGCGTCGCCGACCGGCGCACCATAGGTATTAGGATCGATGGAATGGCATCCTTTGCAACCTACCGACTCGAAGAGACCTTTGCCTTCCTCGACCATGCCCGCATTGGTGAGCGCAGCTTGCAGATCGGCGGGGGCCGGATGCGCACTGTTCCAGTCGTCGCCGTCCTTCTTTGAGCTATCGAAAATGTAGGCCGCGATCTGCGTCGCCTGTTCGGTGCTGAACATGAAGTTCGGCATCCGGCTATGCGGCCTGAAGTTGTGCGGATCGGTAATCCATCGCACGGTCCACGAAGGATCGAGCTTCGCCGAAGCCAGCTTCAAGAAAGGACCGATCTTCGGCATGTCTTCGTAGCCGGCCACGAGGTGGCATGCGGGACATCCTAGCTGCTGGAAGTCGCGCTCGCCGTTCACCCAATTGATCGCGATCTGATTGCCTTCCTTGTTGCGCAATGAGCCGACGTCGATGTGACACGAGATGCATCGCGACTGCATCTCCCCGCCCTGGAGAAGCGGATGGTCCCAGTGTTCGGTATTGCCATGCGCCATCTCGATCGAATTGACCGCCGGCCCCTGACCTTCGTGGCAAGGAGTACATCCGGTCTTCTCGGGCGGATGCTTCAAAATGATCGCATCGAAATTCGAGTGCGTGCGGAAAGGCTGCGGGGCATTCTCGAAGCCCTTCTTATCGATGCCCATGTGACAGCTCTCGCATCGGTCGACGCGAGCGATAGCCTCATCGAAGGCGTTGCGATCGAAGTCATCTATCGCAGTTTGCTGAATCTTGGGTATCTTGGGATAGCGCGCGATGGTCCGGCCGCCGAACTTGATGGGAATCATGTAGGTATCGGCCTTGTCCATCAGATCGTCGCGCGTCTTGGTCATGACCTTAAGCTTGTCTGTGAGGTCGGTGACCTGCGAATTGATTTTATCGATCTGACCTTTGAGTTCCGCAAGGTTCTTCTTGGCCGTGTCCGATTCGGCGTTCTCGCCGTCGAGCTCCTTCTGCAACTTCTCTATGTTGCTCCAAATGGGCGCAGCGTCTTCCTTGACCTGGACCGCGTGATTGTAGTCGTACATGCGCTCGGTGAGGATCGACTTGGTGAAACGCACCGCCTGATCCTTGTCGTCGGCGATGTTCTTGAGCTTGACCTCCTGCGCTTCGAGGTCGTCGAGCTTGCGCTGGGTCTCGCCGGAGTCGAGTTGACGTTTAGCCTCGCCCAGTTCCTTGATGTCCTTGACGTAGTCGGCGTTGTCGTTGAGCTTCTTCTGCTCGTCGGCAACATCCTTCATATACTTGTTATAGGCAAGGCGATCGAATTCGACCTGGTATTCCTTCCACGGCCGGCGCGAGATGTTGTCGTCCCAGATAGCCCAGATTGCGCTGACCAGCAGCACGGCGATCATGAGTACGAAAAGCGCGCTGAACGATTTTCCCTCTTCGATGGGATCGAGTCCCGGTCTGCCAGCCATCTATCTCACACCTGCCACGGAAAGAACCTTACGCATTGATTTTTTATAGTTGCTCGCCAAAGTAATGCTCGATAGCGACGCCGACCACGAACACGAGAATGCCTACACCGGTCATCTCGAACTCTCGCCCCATCCCATGCGGCTCGCTTATCCCGACCCACAGCGCGAACAGCACGTCGACGCATCCGATCGCCTCGAGGGTTTTGGCAAGGAAGAACACTCCGATGTCGTCTCAGATGTTTATCCAAGGCGTCACGAGGATGTACTTGATGTTGAATGCGTGGCGCAGTGCCATTTTCACGACGACGCCCAGCATTGCGATGAACAAAAATCCCGTGATGCCGAAGCGCACCGGCCCCCATGCTTCAAGGACCTCCTTGCCTCCGCCCGGGAATGCCGACCATGGATCATTTGCAGGTCTTCGTCTTATCCACCAATAGAATCCCGCGTAGCCGACTACGAAGTATGCGCCAATGACGAAGAGGCCGAAGAGCGCAGACAGCGTGTAGTCGCGGAATCCGAACAGGTACGGCAAATCGACGTTGGTCAGCGCCTCGACCAGATGCGGATCCCAAATCTGTCCGGGCCAGAACCAGTTCCATCCGGGTCCGCGGAAAAAAGTTCCGATGATGATGAACGAGACCCATAGGATGTGGAATCCAAAGAAGAAAGTGAGGATCTCGAACTTGCGCTCGCGGAACGTATAGTAGCCGTTCCCCTTCGGATTGATGTCGAGGTATGGAATCAGCATCAGTCCCACGATGATGAAGCTGGGCAGCACCACGCCCGCATACCATGGATCGAAGAAGACCAGCATTTCCTGCAAGCCGAGGAAGTACCACGGCGCCTTCGAGGGATTCGGCGTTCGCGTCGGATTGCTCGGCTCTTCCAGCGGCGCATTGATGGTCAGCGACCAAATCGTAAGCACGGCGACGACCAGCAGCGACATCAAAAATTCATTGCGCACGAGGAACGGCCACGTATGCAGCTTCTCCTCGATGCCGGAACCGGCTTTCTTGATCGGAACCTCGGTGCGCTTGACGCCGCCCACCGGCGCGACAGTTCGGGCCGCACCGCCGGACGCCGCGGCGCCCGCCGCTCGCATTACTGGCACACTACCTTCGGTAGCCATGATCAACCCTCCGCGCGACGACTAACCTTGCGCGTGATTGTCCTCCTCATCGAGATCCTTGGGCGGCCTGGCCAATGTCCACAAGCCATATATGATGAGGCCCATCACGGTCGGCACGAACAGCACGCGCACGATTCCCAGGCGCAGTAATTCGGAAAACAAATCTCCCATAGTGCGTCCGTTTTCTCGCTAGAGCGGCCCCGACATTCCATCGCGCCGGATGCGCCAGAAGTGCACCGCCATAAATAAGCTCGCCACCAGGGGGAAGAAGATGCAGTGCAGGATGTAGAAGCGCAGCAGCGTATGCGGTCCGATTTCGGCGCCGCCGAAGATGAACGCGCGCGCATCGTAAATCGGGTTGACGCCCATCACCTCATGGAACGGTCCGCCGTGTCCCAAAAGCGGCGTGGCGCGCGCCATGTTCGATCCGACGGT
>DATGKG010000437.1:0-3507 GCA_035294805.1 Binataceae bacterium (SeqCode)
GCACGCGCATCCGCATCGGTGCGGAACTGCAATGAAATCCAGCGCGCGAGGTCGTTCACCGACGAATAGAGCGAGCCTGCGGCATCCCATCCGCGCAGCGGCGGATGCGGCGCGATTTGCGGCTCACCCTCGAGCCACCGAATGGTGTATCCGGTCGCCATTCGAGGTCGCATCGCATCGCTAAGCGCGAAGTCGCTGGAATTCATCCCGAGCGGATGCAGGAGGTTGCGCTGTATATAGTCGGCATACGGCATACCGCTGATGCGCGCGATCGCCTCGCCCATCAGCGCGAAACCCAGGTTGGAATATTTGTATTGCGTCTCGGGCTTGATGACGATTTCGGTGCGCGGCAACGCCGCGATCATCTCCTCGATCGGAGGAAACTCCAGTCGCTCCCATCCGTTGTTCGGTCCTTCCCCGATTAGCCCAGAGGTATGCGTGAGGAGGCGGCGAAATGTCACCTTGTCTGGCGCGGCGAAGCGCGCCTTTACCGCGCCGAACTCGGGAATGTAGCGCGCGATCGGATCATCGAGGCCGAGCCTGCCCTCGTCGCGAAGCTGCATGATGGCGGTCGCGGTGAACGTCTTGGTGATCGAGCCGCATCGAAAGAGCGTGTCGGCATCCATCGCGCGATCGCTCGCGAGGTCCGCGTAGCCGAAGCCGCGGCTCCATACGAGATCTTGGTCGCGCACAATGCCGACCGCCGCGCCCGGCACCAGATCGCGCTCCAGCGTGCGCACGATGATGCTTTCGAGCTTCGGAACCAACGACTTCACAACTTGGTCTTCCATTGGATGCTCCAAGGTGGGTGTCGTAACGACGTATCACTTTTCGCGCTCTGGCGTATATTCACGATGTGTCACGGCGCAGTGGAGCCTCACTTGACTGCCTCGCGAGGGCAACGGACGATCAATACGGGGCTCGCGCGTCATTATAATTTGGGGGTTTGGTGAAAGGGCGGATTGCGTTTGCGGCTATGCTGATGTGGTTTGCGATCATCGCGCCACTTCGCAGCGAAGCCCGCGCGGCCGCGTGCCGCGATCCCATCGTCAATCCTGCCGAAGTCCAGGTCGGCGACCGCTTGTTTCGCGAGACCCGCTTTTCGCAATTCTTTTTCGCCTTCCTGCAAGGATCGCCCAATCGCACGGTCAACACTCCCCTGCGGCCACCCGACCCGACGGTGCGCTTCGAGCAGAATGCCGCGGGCAAGCCGCTGCCGGATCCGTTCCGCACTCAGAGCATGAACTGCCGCAATTGCCATCTCGGCAACGACTTGCTCGGCGTTTCGCGTTTCGATGGACGCACCTATTGCGATTTCGCGTCGCGCAGCCCGATTCCGATACGGCAGGGCGATAGCCACACCACCACGCCGCGCAATTCGCAACCGCTGGTCAGCGTAACTATTGCGCGCCGGGTGCCATTCGTTTTTCACTTCGACGGCGAATTCGCGAGCATCACGGATCTCACGCTCGGCACGATGACGGGGCGCAACTTCGGATGGCTTCCAACCGAGTTCGCGCAGGCCGAGGCGCACATCATCAACGTCATCAAGAACGACAACGGCAAGAACGCGCTCGCGCGTAAATACGGATGCGGCGGATTTCCCTACAGCGTGGTCTTGAAGGGGACCGATCCGCGCTTGCCCGCGAACCTGGTGCTGCCGCAGCAGTATCGCATCGATGTGACGACGGCGAGCGATCAGGACATCCTGAGCGACATCGGCGCTCTCATCCAGGCCTACATGGACTCGATCGCATTCAACCTCGACGAGCCGTCCTCGCCCTACGACGTGTTCCTGATGAAGAACCAACTACCGATCGCGCCCAATTCCGGCGAAACGAATATCGCGTACGCGCAGAGGCTGCTGGGCCTCGTCAACAATTTGCAAAATCCGCAATTCGTCACCCAACCGAAAGACGGCGTGCTGCGGCTGCATAAGGGGCAGAAATTTCAGTTCGGGCCGAATGAGCTCGCGGGGCTGAAGGTATTTTTCACGCAGGCGACCTTGCCGGTTTCAGGAGGCGCCGGCAACTGTATCGCGTGTCATACGCCGCCGGCCTTCAGCGACGACATTTTTCACAACACCGGAGTCGCGCAACTCGAATATGACACCGCGCAAGCAATGCCGGGCGCGTTCGCGTCGCTCACGATTCCCGACCTCGACACGCGCAACGCGAATTTCGATGAGTATCTTCCGCCGTCGCCGAATCATCCCGACGCGACCGGAATGTTTCGCTCCCCGGCGTCATCGGACAATCCCGGCTTCACCGACCTCGGCGTATGGAACATCGTGGGCAATCCCGATATTCCAAATCCGCAGAGCGCGCTGATGCAAATCCTGTGCGCGGAATTCAACCTGAGCGGCGATAATTGCACGCCCGCCAACATCCTTCCGATGGCGATCGCGTTTTTCAAAACACCGTCGGTGCGCGATCCAGGGCAATCCAATCCCTACATGCACAATGGCTCCCTGAGCACGCTTGGCGACGTGCTCAATTTTTATGAGCAGGTTTCCTCGATGGCGCGCGCGGGGCAGCTTCGCAACGCCTCGCCGGAACTATCGAATGTCTTCATCAATGGCGATGACACAGCGCCGCTGACCGCGTTCCTCAACTCGCTAAACGAAGACTACAGATAGTTATTATCTTCCTACAAAGCGGCCGGGGCGGCGCTCGGCGACCGCCTTGATTCCCTCGCGATGGTCCTCGGTTCTCATCAGGCGCGATTGCTCGATGAACTCGATATCGGTCTGCGCCCTGACCGCCTCGGCGAGGCCTTGCCGCATCGTCTTGCGCGTCGAAAGAAGCGCCAATGGCGCGTTTTCCGCGATCTCGGCCGCTAGCGCCGTCGCCGCTTCGCGCAACTTGTTCGGCTCCACAAGCACATCGGCGAGTCCCCACGCGAGCGCTTCTTCGCCGTTGATCCGGCGTCCAGTGAGAAACATCAGCGCCGCCTTTTGATGGCCGATGAGGCGCGGGAGCGTATGGGTCAGGCCGAATCCTGGATGAAATCCAATCTTCACGAAGTTCGCGGCGAACCGCGCCTCGGGCGACACGACGCGAAAATCCGCCACCAGCGCAAGACCGAAGCCGCCTCCGATCGCGGCGCCTTGCACTGCGGCGACGATCGGCTTTTTGCAACTGAACAGCCGTACCGCCTCGGAGTAGAGAGGATTTCCGCCGGCCTGCCCGGGCTCCGCGCCGACCGCCTGACGATTGGCGAAATTGGCGCCCGCGCAGAATGACTTGCCCTCAGCGGAGAGCACCGACGCGCGGCAATCCATATCGTTGTCGAGCGTGTCGAACGCGCTGACGAGGTCCTTGATCAGCGCGACGTCGAAGTAATTGTGCGGTGGGCGATGAATCTCGACCTGCGCCACGTTGCCCTTCATCGCAACCGAAACATCGCCGTATTTTGCTTCCGTCATGTGAATCCTCCGCGCGTGGATCATTACAAGGAGTGGCCGCTGCGGTCGAGAGCGCGCGAAACCGTGTTGATCGTCCGCCA
>DATGKG010000438.1:0-5189 GCA_035294805.1 Binataceae bacterium (SeqCode)
AGTTGCGCATCGCGAGGCGCAGGACGCCGTCGCGGCTCGCGAGTCCCAGTTTTTCGGCATCATGAGGATTGACCAGCAGCGTCACGACCTTGGCGACTTCAGGTTCGTCCTTGCCCTTGTCGATCTGTTGGGCGACAGCAATGACCTCGACGTTTTGCAGAACGATCTTGGAATAGGCTCGGTTGTTGTCGGGACCGGTGCCTGAGACAGCCACCAGCACGTCAACATGGGTGCGCGGTTTCACGAAGCCGGAGATGTCGCCAACCTCATCCACTGCGACCGACATCGCGCGCATTCCGGGTGGGATGATCATCGGCATAACGCCAGGAACTTTGTCCGCCGGGATCACATTGCGCTGGGTTACCGGCTGGCCGGTGACGAGTTCATCGCCGACAAAGCTGTTGCCGATCATCGATGGATCGGTGAAGGCGCCTTGCGGCACGCTGTCGCGCGCCCAATGGACCATTTTTACATCCGCCGCAGTCAGCTTCTCACCAAGATGAACGTCGCGCGCGGCAACCACGATGTCCTGCGACTGCGCGCGCGCGACCTTAACTTCCGCTTCGCGGTTTTTCAGCGCGGAAAATACCACGATGGCTGCCAGCACCGCGGCCACCATCGCTAACATCAGGAAAATTGCCGGTCGTTTCATTTTCCCCTCTGAAAAGCACTTTCGCGCGGCTGATTGGCGTGTATCCGCGCGAAAATCTCGCGCATGCCCATATCGGGGCGATGAGCGAGGCTCGACATGTGCCTCGCTCCGGACCTAGGCAGCATTCAGCGACGCGGTGACTTGGGCGATCACGCCGTTGATGCCAACTTCGAGGCCCTGATAGGCGACGTAACCCGCCACTGCGATGGCGGCGATGATCAGGACATACTCGGTCATGGTCTGCCCGCGCGCCTTGCGGCTTGCGTCGACAATTCGTGAATAGCCGTTGATTAGAAAGCTCATTTTTATCCCCTTCGAGGTTGCTTCGTTGCGATCATCACTTCGTTCATTGCATGTGACCCGATGTTATCATGGTTCGGCGAGAAGAGAGGTGCAGTTCGCGTGCCATCGGGTCGCTGATCGGCGGCGAGCGCCGGAAGGGTTCGTCGATTTCGAGAATCAAGCTGGGACAGACCTATGATGAGCGACGCCTTCGCCTACCTCGCGTGACGGAAGAAATCCGCGCGAGCCGTCGGAAATTGACACACTGATGCGCGCAATTATTCTCACTTTAAAGCCGGTAATCGGACGCTCTGCTCTCAATAGCGGTGCGATCTGGGTCATCTCTTCGTTGGCCGCTTCGCGAAGCGCCCGCGGTGAGCTAAAGAAAGCAGGCCGGATCGCGACGCTTGCCAACGTGAGCGGTGGGCGTCAGACTTGCCTGTCGGTGACCGCCAAAGGCCGCATATCGATGCGTCGATTTGATTCCCGTGGGATACGAAGCGTTCCTCGAACGCTCGTGATCTGCGCGATCGTGGCGTTTACCATGTTCGTCTCCGGATGCGCGGTGAGCAGGCTCTCATCGATACGACAGAAGATGGCTGCCGGTCAGTACGCCGCGGCGCGTCAGGAGTTGCTCGCAATTCCGGTCGGCAGCCTGAGTCCCTCGGAACGGCGCGAGGTCAAGGACGACATCTGCCTGTCGGAATACATGCTTGGCGAACCGAGTTATTCCATCGGAGAGCGGCGCCGCGTATGCGCCGATGCCGCGAGCGAACCCGGCAGCCAGAGCGCGCAATTCGTCCAGAAGCTCGATGACGAAATCCGCCGCTCCTCGTATGAAAAGGTGAATGCCGCCCTCGCGAGCGGCGACCTTGCCGGCGCCGAGCAGGCGGCTCAGGTGTATGTTGGCACGCCAGGCGCGGACCGAGCGGTCGTCGCTAAGTGGTCGCATCAGATGTGGGAGCTGGTGAACCAACGCGACCATCGCCTCGAGCCGCGCCACAAGAAGAAGGAACTCGCCGCCGCGATCCAGTCGGTGCGCAAGCAGTATCCGGCGGTGCGCAAGATGAGCAAGGAAGAGTTCATGAGCTGGGTCGCGAAGCAGGGCAACATCGAAGGAACCAGGATGTTCGCTTCGGTCGCGCTCAATGACAAGGAACTCGACCTCGCGATTGCACGGCCCGAGCTGCCGATGGCGTCGCTCAAACTCGATCGGCTTTCGACCATCAATGATGCGACCGTCGCGCGATGCGGCTGCGACGGCCGCACTAACGTCGGGGTTGCAGAAACCAATTTTCCGCTCTATCTGGTAAGACTCGACCCCGAAACCCAGCGATCGGAAGTGCTTATCCTGCCGCATCGCCAATGAACCGCGTCGCCGCGCGCGACGCTTTTGTGGGAGGCACAAATGCCCAGCGCCGAGCTAAACAAGGTTCTCGAACTCCTCAAGTCACAGCCGCGCAATCCCGAGGCGACGGTAGAAAAGATGCGCTCGGGAATGGAACGTGTCAGCGAGCGCGTCGCGAAAGACGTCACCTGCGAGGGCTTTCGCATCGGCAATATCGAAGCGGAATGGATCACTCCACCGGGAGCGGCATCGGATCGCGTGGTGCTCTATCTTCATGGCGGCGGCTATGTGATGGGATCGATCGCGACCCATCGCGCGACCATCGCACGCATCGCGCGCGCATCCAAGGCGAAGGCGCTCGCACTCGAATATCGCCTCGCCCCTGAGCATAAGTTCCCCGCCGCGGTCGAGGATTCCGTCGCCGCATACAAATGGCTCCTCGCGCAGGGATACAAGCCCGGCAAGATCGCAATCGCGGGCGATTCCGCCGGGGGAGGCCTGACGCTCGCGACGTTGCTCTCGATTCGCGACCAGAAGTTGCCGATGGCGGCCGCGGGCATCGCGATTTCGCCGTGGGCCGACATGGAAGGGACGGGCGATTCAATCAAAACTCGTGCGCATCGCGATCCGATGGTCGGCGGTGGCAACCTCGGCGGAATGGCGAAGCATTACGTCGGTAACAGCGATCCGCGCCATCCGCTGGCGTCGCCGATCCATGCGGATTTTCATGGCGTCGCACCGCTTCTGATCCAGGTGGGCGATGCGGAAACGCTGCTCGACGATTCCAATCGCGTGGCCGCGCGCGCCAAGGAACATGGCGTCAAGGTTGACCTCGAAGTATGGGACGACATGTTTCACGTGTGGCATGCATTCGCGAAGATTTTGCCCGAGGGGCAGCAGGCCATCGACAAGATCGGCAAGTTCGTTCTGGAGCACACGGCTTAGCGCAGAGCTTGCGCACATAGTTGCCGCAGCCGGCGACGCTGGAATACAATAGCTATCGAAGACGTAGCTGCGCGATTTCGTCCCGCGCTTCCTGTGCATCCTGATGGCTACATTCGAACGTATAGCAGTTTCTCCCAGCTTCACCCGCAGGCTTGCCGGCGACGTGCTCGGCGGCCGCAAATTGGTCGTCATGTCCAATCGCGCGCCGATCAAGGTCGTGCGCGAGGGACGTGAGGAGCGCATCGAACCGACCGTCGGCGGCGTCGGCACCACTTTCCTGCGCCTGCTCGAGCATCACGGCGGGACGTGGATCGCCTGGAACGGCGGACAGAAAACCCCCGCCCGCCTTTCGCTTCCGGCGGATCATCCACGCTTCGAGCTTTCATTCGTCGAGCTTAGCGAGCGCGACGTCTCGCATTATTACTACGGGCTGTGCAACCGCGCGCTGTGGCCGTTGATGCATTTCATGATCTCCAACTGCCACTTCAACGTCGCAAATTGGCGGCAATATCATACGGTGAACGAACTCTTCGCCGAATCCGCGATCGAGGAGGCAGGCGATGGCGACGCGCTCTGGATCCAGGACTTCCATCTCGCGCTGACGCCACAGATGATTCGTGCGCGCCGCAAGGATCTCGCAATCGGAATTTTCTGGCACGTGCCGTTCCCGCCGGTCGAGCTATATCGCGTGTTTCCGTGGCGTCGCGAATTGTTGATGGGCATGCTCGGCAGCGACCTGATTGGTTTCCATTGCGATTCGTATGTCAGACACTTCCTCACCTCATGCCAGCGGGTTCTCGATGCGGAAGTCGATCACCAGCGCGGCGAGGTTCACTTTGAAGGGCATACTTCGCGGGTCGGGGTGTTTCCGCTCGGCATCCCGGTTGACTATTTCGAAGACCTCGCTGCGAGTTCGCGCACCCAGCAAAAGAGCGCGCGCATCCGGCGCGGCTTGCGCAGCGAAGTAGTCGTGCTTGGCGTCGATCGCCTCGATTACACCAAGGGCATCCTCGAACGTCTGCTCGGCTTCGAACGCTTCCTCGAACGCAATCCGCATTATCATCGCCGCGTGACGCTGGTGCTGATCGCGGTTCCTTCGCGCACCAAGGTCGCCGAATACGCCGCGCTGAAGCGACAACTCGACGAGGCTGTTGGGCGCGTGGTCGGACGCTTTTCCTCCGATGGATGGGTCCCTATTCGCTACCTCTATACGCAGTTCGGTGCCGAGGACCTGGTTGCGCATTATCAGGCCGCCGATGTCGCTCTGCTGACGCCGCTGCGCGACGGCATGAATCTCGTTGCGAAGGAATTCGTCGCCTCGCATCCCGCCGACGACGCCGTGCTGATCCTGAGCGAATTCGCCGGCGCGGCCGAGGAGATGACCGACGCGCTGCTGGTGAATCCGTACAACACCGACGCAATCGCCGATCGCATCCGCGAAGCGCTCGAGATGCGGCCCGAGGCGCGCGCGATGCGAATGCGCGGGTTGCGCGAGAAGATTCGCCGCAACAACCTCGAGCTATGGTCAGCGAACTTTCTCGGCGCGCTCACCGCGGAGACCGGCCTTGAGCCGCGACAAATCGCGCAAGCCTGATCCGTCAACGCTTCCAGTTCCCTTGCCTCGCGAACTCCTCGGCGATCTCCTCGCGCGTGGACGCTTGCTGCTATGCCTCGATTTCGATGGCACGATTTCCGAAATCACCAACGATCCATGGAAAGCCCTCCCGCTCCCGCGCGCGAAGGATGCTATCGCGAGGCTCGCGCGACATCCGCAAAAACTCGCGCTCGCGATCATCAGTGGACGCGACCTCGACACACTGCTAGGGCTTCTCGGACTGCGCAACGGACTCTTGTTCGCGGGTACGCATGGGCTGGAAGTCATCGGATGTGACGGCGTCCGGCGCTTCGTGCCGGGAGTCGAACGATGTGCGGATGACATCCAGCAGCTGCGCGAGTTCGTCG
>DATGKG010000439.1:0-2901 GCA_035294805.1 Binataceae bacterium (SeqCode)
AATGCCTCCTCTACAAAAAGTATCCGCTCCGAACTCCACAGCATGCCGGACTCTACGGCGGCGCGGGTTCGTGGCTAGCAGCATTGCTCGGCGGCCCGCGCGTTTATCATGGCGCATTTGGCCGCGGGCTTTTTCAATCGATGTATGCGGGCGCGGATCTGCCCTGGCTGGCGGAGTTGCCGCTGACATTCTATTGGGTTGTCGCGTCCGTGCTTTTAGTGCTCGCAGATGGGTTAAGCCCGCGTCTCGGCATCCTCGGATGGCTCGGGATCATCGTATGGATTTCTACCGCGATCCTCTCTGCCGCATTCGCCAATACCGATGGCGGCCGCATCTCGATCCCGGTACGCGCGAAGCTCGCGATGCTGAATGTCATCGGACCGTTGATGCGCAGCTTCGAGCGCGTGCGCATTCGTTCCGCTTCTATGGCGAAAACCGATGTCCCGAACACGCCGTTCAGCTTTCGTGGCAGAATCATTTTCAGTTCTGACGAAGGTCATCAGATCGATTCCGCCGCGCTGCTCGGCGAATTGCGCGCAACGCTGGTGAAATCCGGCCTCGCCGTCGCCGTCACCGACGGATTCAAGGCATGGGACCTAAACATCATTCTGCCGAGTCCGATTCGAGTGCCGATCAACGCTGTTCGCATGAGTGACGGTTCCGTCGCGCTGGTATGGCGCACCAGCTTGGACCCGATGAGAACTATTTTTGCCCTGATGGTGTTTGTCATCGTGGCGCTGCCGCTCGACTGGCTCATCATCGTCGCGGTGGCAATTTTCATAGCGACTATCGCGTCAGCTCTGCGGCGGGTCCCTTCGCTAATCGCCGCAGCCGCGCGATCGATCGCGGAAGCCCGAGGCTTGAAGGTCACCGTTCGCGTGGGAGAAACGCTATGAGCGGCGCGTTCGGCATCTACGGCGACGTGGTGCGCCGCATGCGCCCGCATCTGGGTCGCTTCGTGCTCGCCATCGCCGGTGTCGCCGCCGCCGCTGCGATGGAAGTGCTGAAGCCGTGGCCGCTCAAGGTCCTCATCGATAACGTGCTGAGCGGGAAACCATTGGCGCTCAGCGCGTTTGCGAACTATTCGAAAATGAATCTGCTGATCGCCGCGTGCGTCGCCGGTGTCGTGATCTACCTCATCACCGGAATTCTCAGCGTCGCGAACAACTACCTCACGATTTCGATCGGCCAGCGGATGGTCAACGACCTGCGCAGCCAGCTCTTCGATCACTTGCAGCGTCTCTCGCTCGGGTTTCATCGCCGGCGCGAAATCGGCGACCTGATGGTGCGCATCGTGTACGACACTTTCGCGATTCAGACCATCACGATGAACGGCATCTTCCAGGTTCTCGCGTCGTCGATCCTGCTGGTCGGCATGTTCGTCGTGATGATCGAGATCGACGTGACGATGACGCTGATCGCGCTTGGCGTCATCCCGATACTGGTGATCCTCATTGCATCGGTCAGCGGCACCATCGATCGGCTCGCCGCCGAGGCGCGCATCAAGGAGAGCGCTCTATACACCGTGGCGCATCGCGCGCTCGCGTCGATTCACGTGGTGCAGGCCTTCACGCGCGAGGCCGAATCGTATCGCGAATTCGTGCGCTCCAGCAGCGAGAGTCTCGGCGAGAATTTACGCCTCTATACCTTCCAATCTGTCTACGCGGGCGGCGTGAGCGTCGTAATCGCGATCGGCACTGCGCTGGTGATGTATTTCGGCGCACTGCACGTGCTGAGCGCGCGTCTCACCATCGGCGGTCTCATCGTGTTCACTTCATACCTCGCGTCGCTGTATGTGCCCATCAACCAGATTTTCCAAACCTGGGGTTTGGTCGAAAGCGCCAAGGCAGGACTGCGCCGATGTCTGGAGCTCCTGGCGATCGATCCTGAAATCCAGGATCGTGCGGGTGCACGCGCGCTGCCACGCGTTCGCGGCGACATCGAATTCGACGATGTAGCATTTTCTTACGACGCGGCGAATCCGGTTCTGAAGGGAATCAGCTTCAGCGCGCGTGCCGGCGAGTCGATCGCGATCGTGGGTCCGAGCGGCGCCGGCAAAACCACCATGGCGAGCCTGGTGACGCGCTTTTATGAACCACAACATGGTTCGATCAGAATCGACGGCCGCGACCTGCGCGAGGTCACGCTTGATTCGCTGCGCAAGAATATCGCCGTCGTGTTGCAGCCTCCGCTGGTGCTCGGCGACACACTGCGCGCCAATGTCGCGATCGGAAAGCCCGGCGCGAGCGATGACGAGATCCGCCGCGCAGCTGCGATGGCGCGCCTCGAGCCGGTGCTCGCTAAGTTGCCGCGCGGCCTGGACGAAGTGGTCGGGCAGGGTGGCCACAGCCTCTCGGAGGGCGAGGCGCAGCGCGTCACCATCGCGCGGGCGCTGCTCAAGGACGCGCCGATCCTCATCATGGACGAGCCGACCAGCGCGCTCGACACCGAAACCGAAGCGATGGTGCTGGCTGCGGTGAATGAGGCGATGCGCGGGCGCACTACGCTGGTCATCGCGCATCGGCTCTCGACGATTCAAAATGCTGATCGCATATTAGTGCTGCGCGACGGCGTCATCGAAGAGCAGGGGAGCTTTCAGGAGCTGCTCTCGCGTGGCGGATTCTTTAGCTATTTGTACAATTTGCAGTCGTGGAAGGAACCGGCGGCGGAGTCGCGCTAGGAGAATCGAACTCATGTTGAATGTCGGACTCACCGGCGGAATCGGATGCGGTAAGAGCACGGTCACGCGAATCCTGGCGGAACTGGGCGCGACCGTAATGGACGCAGACAAAATCGCGCATAGCACCTATGCGCCGGGCGGTCCCGCCTACGACGGCGTGGTCGCGGCATTCGGCAATGAGGCGCTCGCGCCCGACGGCACTGTCGATCGCACGAAACTCG
>DATGKG010000440.1:0-8085 GCA_035294805.1 Binataceae bacterium (SeqCode)
GATGTCGCCGGTGATCTTATGCATGCCGGTAGAAGCGCCGTCGCCGGTCGATACCACCGTGATGCGATCGACTTTCGCGAGCGGGCTGGCGAACGCCTTTACGATTTCCGGGAGTCCGGTGATGAGTTTGTCGGCGACCGCGGCCTGGTTGTATTCCTGATACGCCTCGGCCTTGACGTTCATCGCCTTGGCTTCCGCCTCGCCTTTCTTGAAGATGATTTCCGCTTCCGCCTCGCCCTGCGCGCGAATGGCGCTGGCGCGGCCTTCGGCCTCGATCATCGTGCGCGAGCGTTCCGCTTCCGCGAGGGTCTGGATGCGCTGGCGCTCGACGTCGGCCTGCTTCAACACGGTGGCGATGAGTTCCTTCTCGCGGCGCAGGATTTCGGCCTCTTGCACCTTGACCTGCTGCTCTTTCTCGACCTGCTGCACCTTCACTGCCTCGACGGTAACCTGCTGCTGCATCACGTTGGTCTGGATCTCGTAGGCCTTGTCGGCCTGCGCCTGCTGGCGCTTGACCGTCTCGACGTAGCTGGCCTTCTTTACTTCCAGATCACGTTGCGCCTCCGCCTGGCGCGCGAGCGACGCGGTCTCGGCCGCGACCCGCTCCTGATCGGCCTGCGCTTTGGCGATAGCGGATTCGCGCAGCGCTAGCGCGCGCTTGATCGCGGTATCGCGCTCGGTCTCGGCGGCAGCGACATCGGCATCACGCTTGATGCGCGCGATATCCGGACGTCCCATGTTGGTGATGTATTCGTTCTTATCGCGGACCTCTTTGATGGTGAACGAGATCACCTCGAGGCCCATCTTGTTGATGTCATCGGCACAGGTGGAGCGCATCCGATCGGCGACCATCTCGGGCTGCTTGACGATCTCCTCGACGGTGAGCTGTCCGATGATGCCGCGCAGATGGCCTTCCATTACGAGCCGAATCAGCGCTTCGCGGTCCTCGGCCGGCTTGGTCAGGAATTGTTCGGAGGCGGTGAGGATCGATTCCGGATCGGATTTGACTTTGATCTGCGCGACCGCTTCGACGGTAACCGCCACGCCCTGCTTGGTGTAGAGGTCCTGTTGCGGCGCGACATCGAACGACATCAGCTCGAGCGACAACCCGCGCCAGCTTTCGATCATCGGAATAATGATGGTGCCGTGGCCTTTGACCACACGGGTGCCGCGGAAGCCGTAGACGACCAGCGCCTCATGCGGTCCGGCCTTGTTGTAGAGGCGCGCGAAGACGGCCATCAGCAGCAACGTCGCCGCCACCGCGGTCCCAACGATGATCACGACATCAGGCGGTAAATTCAAAGGCATATAATCCCCCTCCCTCGATTAAGTTTCATTCGGTTCGACTGCTCGACGCGATTCCCTTCGCGCTCGCCATCTCGTCCCATCGCCGCACATAAGCAAGACCGCGTTCGTAGCGCGTTACAACTACTTCGGTTCCGCGCGGCAACGCTTCGCCGCCGTCGCTGCGCGCGCCACACGTCTGTCTCGTTCCGGCCTGCGAGAAAATAATTTCTCCGGTGCCCCCCGCACGAATTGGACTGCTGATGCGCGCCAGCACGCCGACGCGATCGTAGTCGGCGGGATCGAGCGGATGATCGTGCCGGAGCAGCAGCTTCACAACGAAGAGGAAGACCATCGTCGAACCCACGAGTCCGGTCGCAATCGCGATCGTCATCACGACCGCGACGATCAAAGTGGAATAGGTCGTGAGCAAATAGCCCATGCCGCCGAACCACGCGAGGAAGGCCGTCAGCGTTGCAAAGTTGAAGAAGGGAAATTCCGCGCCCTGGCCCGCGCCCGCACCGCCGCCGATGTGACCCGCATGAACGTGAGGCACATGCAAATGAAGATGGGGCAAGCGAAAAGACCCGCCCACGAATGACAAGAAGCTGAGCGATACGCCGATGAGAAAACAGGAGAGATAGAACATCGACCAAGTCATAGTCGCACCTTCGCCGATCGGCTGACGGCGCCCTCGTGATTCGATGCGCCATCGAGGTCGGGCCGCAGAACCTCGGCGAGGCGCTCGACGAGTTCCGGCGCCTCGAGGATCGCGCCCAGCAGCATGATGCATTTGCGCGGATGCGGATGTTTCGCGATTCGAAGCAGCGCGTGACCCAATCGCGCGTCGCGCCCAAACTGTTCCGCGCCATTGATCAGCCATAGGTCGAGTTGATCCTGCATCGCGCGCAGATCGCTGGTGAGCTCCGGATGGTAGCCGTCGGGATCATCAACCAGATAGCCGGGATGAACCTTGAAGAAGCGCGACAGCATCAGGCGCGAGGAGTTGGTGAGATGCGGCCGCGCGCCGCTTTCGATTTGCGATAGATATGACTGGCTGAGCCCGTTGCCGAGTTCGCGCTTGAGTGCGCGCGCGAGTTCCTGCTGGCTCATCTCGCGACCGAGGCCGCGCAGGGTTCCTTCCATGAGACGCAAGTAGCGAAGTTTTTCGCCCAGCTTCATTTGATAACGCTTGATAGCAGTCGATAAGTTATCGCTAATTGCAATTATAATATTGCAATCTGCTATGTCAAGGGCAGCGTTGCTCCGTCTCGGCGCTGCGCAATCACTCGATATTGCAGGCCTGTGCAACGCGCGAGGCCAGTCTCATCCAGACCAAAAGTCCTTGAAATCTGGGCACTTAATGGGTTTGTTTTTGTACATTTCGTACTGCCCGCGACGCTCCAAAATGGCGACGGCGCCCTCGCGGGGCGCCGTTCCAATGAAGATAGCATAACCGGCGCGATTCTCCATCTTCCAACGTCGATGCCTGCCTGATGCCATCGTGCTAGCGTTCGAACGATGGATCTCGCGACCCAATACCAGGCCTTCGCGCGCTACAACTCCTGGATGAACAGGAATCTGTACACTCTGGCGGCGCAGCTTTCCGATGACCAACGCAAGCGCGAGGTCGGTGCGTTCTTCCGCTCGATTCACGGCACACTCGGCCACCTGCTGCTCACCGATCGCGTCCAGCTCGGACGCTTCATCGGACCCGCGCGCACGATTTCTTTGGATAAGGATGGCCAGCCGATCGCGGTCAAGTCACTCGATCAGCAGCTCTACGCCGACTTCGAAACCTTGCGCCGCGAGCGCGAGGTGACCGACGCGATGATAGAGGACTGGACCGAGAAGATCAGCGCCGAATGGCTGCAGAGTACGATGCGCTATCGTTCGATGGCCGACGGAGGCGAGTGGGACGTGCCGCTATGGGTCGCGGTCACGCATTTCTTCAATCATCAGACGCATCATCGCGGGCAGGTCACCGTGCTGCTCAAGCAGTTCGGCCTCGATCCGGGGGTGACCGACTTCATGCCGCTCTTTCGCTATCCGGTCAACGCGCACTAAAGCGATCGACGACTCTCACTCAGGAAGCATCGCCGCGATAGGCGCCGATGGTCCGGGCGCGAAGTTTTCCGGCCGGAAGCGCACGACGCTGGGCGCTCGCGCGCGCATGCCCGGATGATGCGGCAGCATCAACTCGACCGGCACTGCGCCTGACGACCATTGCGAGGGTGAAAATCCAAGCACGTATTGGTTGTCCAGCTCGGAAACGATTTCCGCAGTCGCGGTCGAGATTGGTACGCTTTCGTCTTTGCCATTGACGATAAATGTCAGACCGCCGGTCTCGGCCGCGATGCGCCCTAAACCATTGCGGATAGAAAGCGCATCCATCTCATGTGAATAGCCCTGCACGATGACATTGAAAATGGTGACGCCGGCGAACTGCGCCCGCGCTATTACGTCGTCTGCGCCGTGCCCGCCGGTGTCACCGCCATCGGTGAAAACCAGCAGCGCACGCCGTTCGCAGCCTTTGGGAGCGTGGGTCAGCACCGTGATCCCCTTGATCAGGCTGTTGTAGATGCCGCTCGCGTTGAAGTCATCGAGCTCATCCGTCACCCGCAGCGCCGAGAGCCGCTCCTGAAGGGCATCATGATCGGTGGTGAAGTCGTCAATAATATGGAAGCGACGCGCGAAAGCCGCGAGGAACACGTTGTCTTGCGCGTCGAGTTGATCGATTACGCGTTCGATGGCGTCCCGAATGAACGGCAACTTGGAACGGTAGCCGCCAAACGATGACCTGAAACCCATGCTTTGTGAGATATCGACCAGCACGCCGAGCGCCGCGGTGGTCGCGCGGTCGGCGCGAAACATTGCGATGGGGCTCTCCTGTCCATCGATGCTGAGCGAGAAATCGCGCGCGCTGAGCGAATCGACGCAGCGCCCGGAATCATCAACCACTGTCACCGGGATGCGAATCAGGGTGGCGGGATCGACTTGCGGCGGCGCTGTGGCCTGAAGCGGTACGGGCGCGGCGAAGTGGACCACCTGCGGCGCCTGAAAAGTGTTAACGCCCCGGTCTTGCTGAGCGGCCGAATCGATCGCCATGAGAGAGAGCAGGAGGCCAGCGAGCGCGACGGGAACCGCCGCGTGCATTCCGAATCGCCGCCAGAGGGACGGACCCATCGGATGACTCCTGAACTCGTCCGCACTATTCAGTGCGGTGGCCGGGGCCGAGATGCGCTCATAGCGCCATGTGATCTTCTCGGCGCGTTACCAATGCACTTACGCCGCACGCCGAGTTAGGTCAACAATACATAGTTCGTGGTGCGAACTTTTTTCGACGGAGAAGTCTTCTCAGCAGTGATCTTCCTGGCCGGTCTTCTCCAGGTAGCGCTGATGATATTCCTCGGCCCGATAGAACGGTCCCGCAGGCACGATCTCCGTCACGATCGGATCGCCGAACTGCCCCGCCTCATGGAGCCGCTTCTTCGATGCGAGCGCGGCGGCGCGCTGCTTCTCGTCATGACAGAAGATGGCCGAGCGATACTGCGAGCCGAAATCGAAGCCCTGCCGATCCGGTGTCGTCGGATCGTGCATGTTCCAGAATGCGTCGAGCAACTGCTCGTATGAGATGACCGACGGATCGTAGCTCACTTGTACCACTTCGGCGTGGCCGGTTTCGTCGGAACAAACCATCTCGTAGGTAGGATTTTTTACGTGGCCGCCCATGTATCCGACCGCGGCGTCGACCACACCCGGGATGCGGCGGAAGCGCGCTTCCGGTCCCCAGAAGCAACCGGCGGCGAAGGTGGCGATTTTAGTGCGAGGCATCTGGTCCCCCATTATCAAGTGGAGGGCGCCCTGCGACGGACGCCCTCCGCGGAGTCCTACATTTTGACGGAATTGACGACCTGGATTTCGGTAAACCCGAGCAGACCCCACGGCCCGTTTTCCACGCCGATTCCCGACCACTTCGCGCCGCCGAACGGCAGATTGGGCGCGATCGCCAGATGCTGATTGACCCACGCCGAACCGGTTTCGAGCCGCGAGGCGACCTCGGCCGCTTTGTTCATGTCGTTCGACCAGACCGAACCGCTCAGCCCGTAATGGGTGGAGTTCGCGCGCCGCACCGCGTCGTCGACATCCTTGTATGCGATGATCGGCAGCGCGGGGCCGAACTGCTCCTCGTCGACCAGCCGGACGCCATCGGAAATGTTGCCGACGATGGTCGGCTGGTAGAAGTATCCTTCGCTGCCAAGGCGCGCGCCGCCGGTCATGATCTTCGCGCCATGCTTCCTCGCGTCCTCGACCAGTTCGGTCACGCGCTCGAACTGCGGCTTGTTGTTCAGAGGACCAATCTGCGTGCCCTCGGCCATGCCGTCGCCGACTTTCACGGTCTTGGCGATGTCGCTCAGTTCGTTGAGCATCGAGTTGTACTTGTCCTCGGGGACATAGACGCGCTTGATGGCGGAGCAGATCTGTCCGTTGTTCTCGAATGCGCCCCAGAAAATCTTTTGCGCGACGGCCTTGGGATCGACATCGGGCAGGATGATCGCGGCATCGTTGCCGCCGAGCTCGAGCGTGATGCGCTTCAAATCCGGCGCGGCCGCGGCGGCGACCCGCTTGCCGGTCTCGACGGAACCGGTGAAGGAAATTTTGCGCGGCACCGGATGGCTGGTCATCATCGCACCGAGTTCGTCGCCGCCGGTTACGACATTGAGCACACCGGGCGGAATGATGTCGCGCAGGATCTCACCCAGCATCAGCGACGTGATCGGCGTAAACGGCGAAGGCTTCAGCACTACGGTGTTGCCCGCGAGCAGCGCCGGCGCGATTTTCCACATCGCGAGCATGATCGGATAGTTCCACGGCGTGATCGCGGCCACGACGCCGACCGGCTTGCGATGAATCTCGATGCGATTGGTAGGGGTATCCTGCAGCACCTCGTTCGGCATCTGAAGAGTGGCCGTGTAGGAGCACCAGAATGCGGTGCCCATCAGCTCCTCGGCGGCCTTGGCCAGCGGCTTGCCCTGTTCCATCGTGAGGGTCTTCGCGAGGCCCTCGGGATTGGCCTGCAGGGCGGCGGCGCATTCGTTCAGCACCTTCTTGCGCATCTCGATGTCGCGGCTCCACGCCGGAAACGCCTTCTGCGCAGCGTCGAAGGCCTGATCGAGCTCAGCCTTGCTGCAATCCGGCACCTGGGCGAAGACTTTGCCAGTCGCCGGATTGATCACGCCGACGGTCTTCGAGCCCTTCACCGCCTTGCCGTTGATGGTCATGGTGTATTGTTCAGCCATTGGATGCTCCTGTAGATGCGGGCACGGGTTTCAGCACCCGCGTTCTAGTTTCGTACAATGCTTCGCCTCAGATGCGCAAGCGTCGGCTATGATGCTGGCGCGGCTGTCAACGATGGTTGCACATTCGGCGCGGAATAGCCGAACAAGTGGTAGTCCGTGTGGTTCCTGATTCGAAGCGTGACCGCCGGGAGGTCACTCTTCGACGGGTCGATAAAGCCCACCACATACTGACCGCGGCTGCGTTCGTTTATCGTTTTGGCGGCCGCTTCGAGCAGATCCTTGTCGGCAATCTCTGCGACCCTGAAGGTTGCGCCGCCACCCGGGTCGGTCAGATGTCCAAGCGTTTCCTCGTCCACTGAATCTTCATTCGGCGACACAAAGACCGAACGCAAGGAGCCGGGTTGTGGCGCTTCGGAGGTGCCAATCGCAATCGCATATGCAGATACGCCCGCCGAAGCGATGCTCTTCACGGTCTCATCCAGACTATGGCGGCTGGTGTTGTCGAGCCCGTCGCTGATCACGACGAGGATGCGCTTCGCATAGCAGCCCTTTCGCATCAGAGAATTCGCGGTAAGCAGGCTGTCGTAGAGACTCGTCGATCCATATGGGTGGAATAACTTCTCCCGCTCGATGACGATTGAATGGTTGCGGGTGAACGACTCGAGTAAGAAGGGACGGCCAGAGAAGGCGAACAGTGCGACATCGTCGCGAGGATCGAGGCCGTTGACAATCTGAGTGATCGCTTCTTTTGTCTGCGACAGTTTCGGCTGGCTGCTTCCGGAAGTGTCAGCGACAATGATGACCGACGCGGGACTGTCCGGTTCCCATTTGACGAACGGGACGTCGAGCGGCGTGTCGCCGCGCTTGATGATGAAGTCGTCCTTCGCGAGGTCGCGGACTTCGTTACCTGAAGCATCTCTCACCACCACACCGACCTGACGATATCCGGGCTTCTTCTGCAGCGCCGTGGGCGCTTCAGAGGTCACTGGCGCGCATACAACGGGCGGACTCGGCGCCTCGGAATGAGCAGGTGCTTTCGGCGTGGGCCGTTGCGCATTGCAGGCGACGAGCGATACGGCAGCCAGGATGAGCCCGGAGCAAATCCGGTGCGGATAAGACCGCATTGATGCGCCTATGACTTTACAGTGGGAAGCGCTCGCCGACCATCTCCTCGCTCTTGCGCCATAAGGCGTTGGCGTGATCGAGGTTCAGCGCGTACGAACGCACACCGGCGCGCGTGTTCGTATCGTCGTTCACCTCGCATACGTGACAATCCTCGCAGTAATGCCCGCCGACCGCATCTGCCGGCGCGACGAATGCCGCCCATACCTGCGTCGCCGCGCCCTGCGGAACGGTTTTGAAGCGCGGCATCGCCTGCCCGGTGGTCTTCTGCCATCGCGTGCGCATCTGGTCCATGAGCTCAGGCGTCATGTGGCGTCCGAGCTCGGTCTGGATTCCGCCCGGATGAAGCGACGTCGCGCGGATGCCGCGGCCCTTGAGC
>DATGKG010000441.1:0-3975 GCA_035294805.1 Binataceae bacterium (SeqCode)
CTTCATGGTATCCTTGAATCTTGACGATCGTTTGATTATCGCTCGAAACGTCTGGACGCCCAATGGGCGCCGCAACAAATCAATTCTCCAGGAAGGACGCGCGGGAGTATGCCGATGATAACGCAGCTGCCGGGTCGATATGAATTTCTGTCCGACGCGTGGCTCGACGAGGCGCGGAAGTTCCTCGAGCGCGAATGCAAAAATCGCAAGGGACAACTCGGCACGCATCCCTTCTCGCTCAGCGAGCGCTTCACCGATGCGCCGCCACATCTGAAACTCGACGACAACATCGGCGCATGGCAGATGCGCTATGACGGCGAGAGTGTCACGGTCGCGCGCGGCTTCGATGCGTCAGCGAACTTGACCATCGAGGGCGACTATCAGGCCGCGCTTACCTCGGCGCAGTTCGTCGGTGTGCTCGCGCCCGGCGCATTCGCCGCAATGGGACGCGAGGTTGCGACGATGTTCGGCAAGGATGCGCTGCGCGTCAACGGTGCACTCAGAGGGCACCACGCGAACGAGCTGCTGATGCTACTGCATGATCACATGGGGCGTAGAACAGTCGAGAATCCCGACCTCGCGCATCGCGCGGCGCGCCAGGGACTCACAGGCAAGATTCGCGAGATGGAGGAGCAGGGCTACACTGTCATCGAGCGCGCGATCTCGCCGCAGTTCGCGGATGAGGTGCGCGCCGCGACGCTGCGTGCGCTCCTGCCGCATCAGACCGTCTCGATGAACTGGATGCTCTATCACGGGCGGGAGTTCGAGCAGCTCATCCAGAACCCGCTGCTGATGACGCTCATCGATGCGTCGCTGGGGCGCGGCGCCGTCATCGCGTCGTTCAGTTGCATCAAGCGCGGCCCCGGCCCCGGGTTCATCGCGATGCATACCGACTACGCGCAGGTCCCGGAGCCGTATCCGGAATTTTCGCTGACGGGAGTCGGCGTCTGGGCGCTGGAGGATTGGACCCTCGAGGCGGGGCCGACATGGCTGGTGCCGGGAAGTCATAAGATGAGGCGTCCGCCGCGTCCAGGCGAGGGCAAGGACAAGGGCGTGCCGATTCTCATGCCGAAAGGCTCGGTGGTGTTCTTCACCCATGGCGTATGGCATTGGCAGGGCGATCGCACCGAGCCGGGCGACCGCGTCACTTTGCATGCGCACTTCAATCGCGGAATCCTGCGCAGTTTGGAACCGAAGAAGACCGACGTGCAGATGTTGCATCGCAACTCGCCGCGGCTGGCCGAGATGCTGGGCGAGGACGATTGGTTCGACAAGATGACGGCGGCGGGACGCGATCACATGCGGCTGGAATACATGATGCGGCTTAACGCATTTACCGATAAGCAGAAGAAGATGATCCTCGAAGGCGCAAGCGCGGGCTGAAAACCCCTCATACGCCGTTGTCGGCATGTACGAAGGCGAGAGGCTCTTCCCGATGGTCGAGATCCTGAAAGGTCTTCCTGATTACGTCGTAGGTTTCATCGGCAAGGGCAGGGTGACGCGGACGGACTACCTCGACACGGTTATCCCTGCGGTCGAGGCCGCGCGGAAGGACCATGCGAAGCTGCGGCTCTATTACGAACTCGGTGCGCAATTTTCTGAAATCGATTTCGGCGCCGAGTGGGAAGATCTGAAACTTGGCGTCGAGCATCTTTTGGTTTGGGAAAGGATCGCGATAGTGACAGATGTCCCATGGATCCGGCATCTGGTCGGCGCGCTTCGCTTTCTGATGCCGGCGCAGGTGCGGGTGTTCACGGCAGCGCAAAGCTCGGAAGCCCGGGCCTGGATCGTCGCGGCGTAGGAAGCCCACCCCCCTTCACCACGAGGAAAGGTTTAAGGCGCGGCCTGCTTGCTCACTCCGACCGCCTCCATCTCCCAACGATAATCATCCAGGCTTGATGAGTTGCACGGTGATTCAGCTCATCGAGGGCGCAGCGAATGGGAGAGGAGCGAGCAGCGATCTTAGACGTCGAAAACGATGCGCGCTTTCCACTCGCCGCTGTCGGCGCATTCGACGTTGAGCTGTCCGCAGGTTACCGCCTTCAGCTCAGTCTGCATCAGATGGCGATAGGGACTGAATTGTTCGCCGAGGAGCTTTAGCTCGATACCGCCCTCGCACTCCGCGACCGTCACATCCTTCCAAATGAAGCCCTCGCACTGGAACAGATCGAGCGCGTCGGAAAGCGCGGTATGCATCAGGTCATCGTTGCTGTCGCCGAATACTGTGATGGTATGGGTTTGGCGCGGCTGGATGCCGTCGGGCGCGACCATGATGCGCGCCAGGCCGATTGCCGCACAGGCGAACAGGTCGGCGCGCGATGGCGCTTCGACTTCGATACCTGCGTCACCGGTATGTTCGCATTCGCGAATGAATTCTTCGTTGGTCACCTGGTAAGCCTTCGCTCCGGTTGTGTGCCCGCTGGGCCCCACGCCCAACAAGTAAATTGTATGGTGATGCGCAAAGTCTCGAAAGACGTTTTCTTTAGAACGCGACGAAAATTAAAATTTGTTTCGCTTTTGCTGCGTATATTGAGCAGCGTTAGTCAAATCACCGACAGTAAAATGAGTGCGAAAGATGCTGCCTATTGGGCCAGCGCGCCGCTCACGGCATCAGGCGATCCCTCTCCGATAGGCCTGACAGTTCTTTGAATACCGCTAGACTGACGAAATCAAAAATGTTCGGGCTCCCGATGGCGGCGGCTGTCGCGCTCGAGCTGCACCGTCATGTGCCGAATGTTGAATTTCATCTCCAGCATCTGATGCATGTCGCTCAGCACGCGATCCTGATCGGCGTCGGGCGCCACTACCGCATGCGCCGCCAGCGCGAACTCGCGCGAAGTCAGGCACCATACGTGGAGATCATGGACCTCCGAGGTGCCCTCGACCGCAAGCAGATTGTCCCGCAATTGATCGAGGTCGATATCCGAGGGGACCGATTCCATCAAAATGTCGATGCCCTCCTTGATCAGGCCCAATGAGCTGTAGAGCACCAGCGCGCCGATGACGAAGCTGACGAGCGAATCGACCGGCACCCATCCGGTGAAATAAATGATCGCGCCCGAAATAAACACGCCCGCAACGCCGATGAGATCGGAAATCGCATGGACGAAGACCGCACGCACCGCCATCCCCGCGCGCCCACCTTCGCCGCCGGCATCGTAAGTCATCCAGGCAGAAAACAGGTTCACTATCAGGCCGAACAGCGCGATGCCCATCACAGGTAGAGCATCGACCGATGCCGGCGTGCGCAGCCGGCGCGTTGCTTCAATCCAGATGAAGGCGACCAGCAGCCATAGAAAGATCCCGTTGAGGAATGCGCCGAGGATTTCCGCGCGCAGGTAGCCAAAGGTCTTTCCACCGCTCGCCGGACGCTCCGAAATCCACAACGTCAGCAATCCGAGGCCGAGCGCGGCGATGTCGGTCAGCATATGGACCGCATCGGTCATCAGCGCGAGGCTGTTGGTGAAATATCCGCCGAGCAATTCCGCCGCGCAGTAGAGCACGACCGCGATGAGAACAATTTTCAGCCGTCGCTGGTCGGCCGCGACCAGATGGCGCCGGTGGTTATGGCTGTGGCCGTTGGAGTTCACAAGCGAACGCGCGAGCAGCCGCGCGTCATTCAATCATACTGGATGAGCGAGGTGACGGGCACCGGCGCAAGGCGCTCGCGCCCCTTGAGAAACTTCAGCTCGACGACAAAGCCGCATCCCACGACCTCGCCGCCGATCTTGCGCACCAGACGCACCGCGGCATGCGCGGTGCCGCCGGTCGCCAGCAGGTCGTCGACAATGAGCACCCGGGCATCGCGTACCACGCCGTCCTCATGCATCTGCAACTCCGCCGAGCCGTATTCCAGTTCGTATGATTCCCCGACGAAGTTGTATGGCAGCTTGCCGGGTTTGCGCGCGATCGCCAGCCCGACCCCGAGCCGATACGCGATCGGCGCGCCGAAGATGAAGCCGCGAGACTCGATGC
>DATGKG010000442.1:0-4059 GCA_035294805.1 Binataceae bacterium (SeqCode)
GGGAACGTTCTTCGCCGCTGACACCTGCGGCAATCCGTGAGATGCGCGGTTATGAAGTCCGCCAGGCTTTCGTCCATGCCGCCGCGCACGTATGCAAATCCTGCAAGCGTCGCATCGCCTTCGATGAGCGATTTAAACGCCAGCATCGCGTCGCTGTTGGCGGCTAGCCGCGCGAGGCGCGATCCGATGTCGAAATTCTGGTCCTGCAGCGCGTGGGTGAGTTCGTGCGCGAGGATCATATCATCGCGCCAGTCGCCGTAGCCGACCAACTGAAAGCCGAAGCGCTCGGCGGTCTGGCGCGGACCTTCGAGGATGATCATTTCCTTCTTGCGATTATCGTAAAACGCCGCGATCTGGCTGAGGTACAGCTTGACCGACTGCTCCTTGATGTTGCTCTCGCGATGGTAGCGGCCGAGCATCTGGCCCGCCGCAATCTGCGCATCGTTCTGCTCCTGCTGACTCTTATCGTCCTTTATCTCGGTCAACAGAATCTGCGCGACCTGGGCGCGGGTCCTATGAAAAATCGGTACCGGCGCCTTGAACTTGAGCTGGCGGATCTGCTGGATGCCGGCTTCGACCTTATGCTCATCGGCATTGACCGGTTCGAACCATCCGTCGGCGCTGAACGCGGAGGTGACCAGCGCGGCGAGGACCGCGCCGAGGATCAACAGTCTCGACTGGAATGGGGATTCATTGCGCGCTCGCAACACCATTGCTCCCGATCGCATCGGCTTTGAGGGGATGCCCAGGTCCGGCAGGCGGTTTAACCTCACCGATCATGCTTGCTTTCCACACTGCGGGCGCGAGCGTCGACGCTTGATCGACGATATTGCCCGCGAGTATCAGTACGGCGTTGTTGCGCGATTCGAGGTAATGCGGCGTCGCCGCGCGCGTGCGACTCAGCAGCGCGCGATACGATTCGACGAAGCGCCGCGCGGAGTTGTCGTCGCGAAAGACGACGATCCATACCACCGCCACGTCTGTGCCGCGCCTGAGCACCGTCATGCGATCGCCGGCCCAATGTTTTGCCACTTCGACGTCGGGCGCGTCCTTGCCATAGCCGATTTGCAGGATGAGCTGCACCGATAATTCGCCGAACGTATCCGCATCGGCATCGGTCCACCGCTTGAGAATGCTCTGGTAACCGGCGAGTTGAACCTCAACCGGCGGCGTCGGACGATCGAAATAGAGACTCGGATCGATGATCTGCTGCGAACTCAGGGGCGGTTTGTGGTAAAGCGCATCGACCGCTTTCCATCCGCCGCGCCGATACGCCTCGCGCACGAAATGCACGCCCTGCGAGTATTGGAAAATGAGCGGATAGCCGAGGCCCTCCGGGGTATCTTTCGATTGCGCCGCGAAAGTTTGCGGCAGATCCTTCATCGACGAGTCGATGGTGTCGGCGATCGAATTGTCCATGCGCCCCGCGACGTAGGCGAATCCGGCGATCGTCGCGTCGCCCTCCGCCACCGACTTGAGCGCGATCTCCTTGTCGCTGTTGTTCTTGAGCTTGTCGAGCTGATCCTGGAGCGCGAAGTTCTGGTCCTGCAGCGCGTGCGTCAACTCGTGCGCGAGCAGCATGTCGTTGACCAGATCGCGCTGCACGACGAACTCCAGCATCCGATCAGCGATTGGAACCTGTGCCGCGCCTTCGACCAGCACCATTTGCTTTTCGTGAGGATCATAGAATCCCGCGATCTGGCTTTTGAGCAGCTTTACCGATTCGGCCTTCAGATCGATTCCCGATGGAAAAAGCCCCAGCATTGCGCCCGCCTTGCCGTCAGCCTCGAGCTCCTCATCGGTGTAATCGCGATGCAGATCCGCGATCACCATCTGCTCGACCTCGTCGGGAGTCTTGAGCACCAGCGGCACATGGCTCTTGAAGCTGAGCTGTCGAATCTGCTGGATGCCCTGCTCGACGTTGCCCGCGATCTTCTCGTTGACTTGCCCTCCGTTTATGAGCGAATACGCGCATCCCGCGAGCGCCATCGCGCATGCGATCGTGATTGCCGCGATCCCACGATATCGGGGCAGACTGCGCGGCTTCATTCGCTGACGATCACGACCGGATATCCGAAACGCGCGCTGTCATTGGCCCGCGTGATCGCCTCGTCACGGCTCGCGAACGACCCCATCCTGACCCGATAAAAGGATCGCGCGCCCGCGTTTACCTCATCGATTCTCACATCGCGGTAGTAGGCGCCGAGCCGGTTCGAGACGCGCCTCGCGTTGTTCTCCTGCGAATACGATCCAGCCTGAACGTAGTAGCGGATTGGGGTTCCGATCGGCCGCGTCCCTTCGGGCTGGCTGAGGACATCGATCCGCACGTGCGCGGTGCCCGGCGTCACGATGCCGAGGGTGCGCGCCGCCTGATGCGACAGATCGATCTTGCGCCCCTTCACATACGGTCCGTGGTCATTGATACGCACCTCGACCGCGCGGCCATTGTCGAGGTTGGTGACCATCACATGACTGCCGAGGGGGATTACTGTCGAAGCAGCAGTTAATTCCTCCTGATTGTAGACCTCGCCGCTGGCGGTCCGATGGCCATCGAAGCCGGGGCCATACCACGACGCCATTCCGGTGAGAGACGATTCGGACCGAGGAGCGGTTTCTCCGGCAGGAGGCGCGACGGTGCGGTGGAGTGACGGAGTTGTGGCGCATGATACGAGCAGCACGCTCGTCGGCGCCATTAAGGCGATTACCAAACCGCTGGAAGGCCTGCCTCTCAACACCACCCCTCGCTGACGCGATTATAAGCGAGCGGAACAAGCGGTAGAAGCCGGGTACGGTCACTTATGATAGGATGAACGTGGATGTCGGACGAACCCGAAAAAGGCGGCGATGTCGAATGCTGGAATCGCTAAAACAAACCCACTTTTGCCTGTCACGATCAAAAGTTTGCCGTCGGACTGGAATGACGAAATTACATAAACGAACCCAAACTATGCATTAAATTCCTACATTAATTTTTGGATGATGCCGCTTTTGGGGATCGGTGCGCGTACTCGGCCAGCCCTCGCACTATGAGAAAGCAAACGCACTACAATAAGGCGAATAAATAGCGAAACTGTAGCACCGTCAACAGTCCCGAGTTCCTATTGTGCGCAATCCATCGCTACGGTTTTTTCGGCCCCGGCGCCGCGCGTGCTAGCATCGCCATTTACTCCGCCGGCGATCCCTATGTTGCGACGAAGACTGGAACTCGAAGAGACTGAGGCACGCACGCTCGCCCCCTACGCGATGCTGTCGCGCGACAGCCGCGGGCGGCGCATCGCCGAGCCCGACCATCCGATGCGCACCTGCTTCCAGCGCGACCGCGATCGTGTAATCCATAGCGCCGCGTTCCGCCGCCTCGAGTACAAGACCCAGGTCTTCGTCAATCACGAGGGCGACTACTACCGCACGCGCCTCACTCACACGATGGAGGCCGCGCAGATAACGCGCACCATCGCGCGCGCGCTCGGACTGAACGAGGAACTCGCCGAGGCGGTCGCGCTTGCCCACGACCTCGGGCATACGCCGTTCGGTCACGCCGGCGAGAAGGTGCTGAACGAGCTGATGCGTCCGCATGGCGGCTTCGATCACAACGCGCAGAGTCTGCGCACGGTCGACTGGATTGAGAATCGCTATCCGACTTTTCGCGGACTCAACCTCAGCTTCGAGGTGCGCGAGGGCATCATAAAGCATTCGCACTTTCACGATCGGCCCGCGGCCCAGGAATTCGATCCGTCCACGTATCCATGCCTCGAAGCGCAGATCGTCGACCTAGCGGATGAGATCGCGTATCTCGGCCACGATGTCGACGACGGTCTGAAGGCTGGCATGCTCACCGTCGAGGAACTGGAGCAATCGCAGCTTTATCGCGACGCCAATGTGCTCGCGCATCAGGCCGCCGCGCACAAGGAAGTCAGCATCGAGAGATATCAGACCGTCAGGCGGCTTATCGATGCGATGGCGACCGACCTCGTGACCAACCTCGACGCGGAAATTGAGCGCGCGCAGATCGCCAGCGTCGATGCGGTGCGGCGCGCGGGCAGGGCGCTTGCGGCGTTCTCG
>DATGKG010000443.1:0-7703 GCA_035294805.1 Binataceae bacterium (SeqCode)
CCGAGGCCCTTATCACGACGGCGATCGGATTGGTTGCCGCGATTCCGGCGCAGGTGTTTTACAATTATCTGACCGGGCGAGTGCACGTGCTCGCCACCGATATGGAAAACTTCATCAGCGAATTCCTCAACATCGCGGAACGACATTTCCTTTCGTAAACGCCGATGGCATTCGACGCCGGACAACGCGGAAAACTCGCATCGCAAATCAACGTCACGCCGCTGGTCGATGTGATGCTGGTGCTGCTGATCATCTTCATGGTGACCGCGCCCATCATCCAGCAAGGCGTCGAGGTATCGATTCCCAAGGTCAAAGCCGCTGCGCTCAAGAGCAACGAGCAGGAATTCGTGATCTCGATCACGCGCGATGGCGACACCTACCTCAACGACACCAAGCTTGAGCGCTCAGAGCTAACCGACAAGCTGGAGGCGATTTCGCATACGCGGCCGGACCTGCAGGTGTTCATTCGCGCCGACGAACAGGTAGCGTACGGCGAGGTGATTCGCACGATGGCGGCCATCAAGGCGGCCGGTATCGAGAACGTCGGGATGGTCACGCAGGAGCCCGAGGCCGGCGCGCCGAGCTCCGATACACGCGATAAGCACGACCGTGGCAAATCCGCCCCGTAACCTCAGCGAACGCCCTGGATGGGCCGGTTATGTCCTGGCGATCGTGGTGTCGGCGCTGGGACATGCGGGTTTCCTCGCCTTCGCCTTGCTGATACTGCCGAATTGGTTGCATTCGGCAACCATCGCGCCGCCCAGCATGACGGTAAAGATCGTCGATAACATTCCGGCCGGCGATTTGGGCACCCATCTGCCGAAGCTCGCAGGTCACAAGAAGCCCCAACCCGAAGAAGTGGCGAAAGCCGACGAACCTCGGCCTCCGGAGGAGAAACCGCCGGAGCCGCCAAAGCCGGACGACAAAGATGCCGTCGCCTTAAATACCATCGGGCCTACGCCCACGCCGACTCCCGAGCCTCCGCCGCCAACGGAGGCCCCTACTATCGCGCCGACTGCCGCGCCGACGCCCACCGAAACACCTAAGAAGATTGCCGAGCCCGCGCCGACCCCGATGCCCCCGCCTCCAGTCAAGCATCACGAGAAGGTCATCGTCCACAATCCGCCGAAGTCGAAGCATTCGCCGGTGCGGATGGCAAAAGCCGAGAAGACTCCCGATGTCCATGAGCAGTTTCGCAAGCTCCAACAGGAGATGCTCAAGAAGCGAATCGAGATGGCCAAGAAGGACGAGGGCGACGAGGACGAGGACTCCGACGATGAGGACACTTCGTCGGCGCTAGCTTCATCGAACGATACTGGCACCCGAGGTAAAGTAGCCTCGAATACAAACACCGCAGGCAGCGGCTTTGGCATCGGTTCGGGGTCGGGCAGCATGGGCACCCTCACCGACCCTCAGTATCTGCTCTACTTCCACACCGTCCAACAGCAGGTGAAGGATGCCTGGACATTCCCCGGAGGATCGAATGACCTCAGCGCCGATGTCGAGTTTTCCATCGGTGCGGACGGGACGCTCAATAGCGTAAAAATCGCGAAAACGTCCGGCGACTCCGCCTTCGACGATTCGGTTTTGCGCGCTATCCGGCGCGCTGCGCCATTTCCGCCGCCGCCGGACCGTTATCGCTCGCAATTCTCCGACGTAGTCGCAACTTTCAAACTTGGTGAACTGAAATCTTGAAAAACTGAAGCCGGAACAGCGAGCGATGTGCTGCGCAGCCGTCTCGCAGTCGGTATCCTTGATGAGGGGTTGAAGGGCTAGAGGGATCATGAGGCGTCATCTTCGGTATCTACTTCCAGCAATCACTCTTCTTGTCTTCGTCGCGCTCCCACGAACCGCGGATGCGCAGACTCACATGGTCATTCCGGGGGCAGGCGGCCAGACTTGGCCGGTCGCGGTGTCGGGATTGAAGAATCTCGGCGGCGACGAGCAACAGGCGATCTCATCGAAGTTCGATCGCATCCTTTCAACCGATCTCGTGTTGTCCGGCTACTACACGCTGGTCGATCCGCATACCTTCATCGAGGATCCGCAAAAGTCCGGCTACGAAATTGGCCAGTTCAATCTCGATGACTGGAAATCGATCCACGCGGAGTTCGTGGTGAAAGGCGCGGTGCAGATCTCCGGCAACAAGGTGCAGCTCACCGCGCGCCTGTTCGATGTCTACGGCCAGCGCAGTGTCATGGGTAAGACTTTCGGCGGCGATGAGGGCGAAGTGGCGCGGATGGCGCGCCGTTTCGCCGATGCGATCCTCAAAGCCGTCACCGGCATCGAAGGACCATTCGACAGCAAGCTCGCGTTCTCCTCTACGCGCCGGGGCCGCTACAAGGAAATTTACACGCAGACTATCGATGGCGAGGATCTGTTCCAGGTCACCAGCAATCCGACCATCAATATTTTTCCGCATTGGGATCGCAATGCGAATCAGCTTCTGTATCTCTCATACAAATCGATGGCGCCCGCGCTCTACCTCGCGAATCTTGCCGAGCGGCGCGAAACCCATGTCAGCTCTCGTCATGGCCGCACCATCGGAGGGGCGATCTCTCCCGATGGACATCAGATCGTCGCGGCGGTGGAGAATGGCGGCGAGACGAATCTCTACCTGCTCGACACGCAAGGCAACGAGATTCGCGAGCTGACGCATACCAACGGCATCAACACCGGGCCAAGTTTTTCGCCCGATGGGTCTACGATCGCATTCGAATCCGATCGCTCCGGCACCCCACAGATTTACACGATGAGTATCAATGGCGGCGGCGCGCAGCGCGTCACCTACAGCGGCAACTACAACACCACGCCCGCGATATCCCCCAAGGGCGACACAATCGCCTATCAGAGCCGCGAGGGTGGCCACTTCGATATTTTCTCGATTCCGATCGGCGGCGGCACACCGGTGATGCTAACCGACGGCAACGGCACCAATGAATCGCCTTCGTGGTCACCAGACGGAAGATATATCGCGTTTAGCTCCGCGCGCGGCGGGCGCTCGCGCATCTACATTTTGCAGGTGGAAAGCCACAAAATCATATCCCCACTTACGGAGGGCAACGGCAATGACACTAATCCAGCGTGGTCGTGGTGGCTCGGTGACTAGGACCGCGAAGATAAGTCGCATCGCGGCGCTTGCGTTTATCTGCTTCGGACTCAGCGTCGCGGGATGCGCGTCCAAAAAGACCCAGAGCATGGAGGGTGTCGGGAACGGCACGCCGGCCGGCGGCGACATCACCTCGAAGAGCACCCTCGATGAGTTTTCCAAAAACGGAAGTATCGGTGGCGAAGGCGGACCGCTTTCGGATATCCACTTTGGATACAACGACTACACCGTGCAGCCGCAGGACAGCTCGATCCTGCGCTCGAATGCGAGCTGGTTGCAGGCGCATCCGAATGCCAACGTGCAAGTCGAAGGCAATTGCGATGAGCGCGGGTCGGAGGATTATAACATCGCGCTCGGCGCGAAACGCGCGCAATCGGCGAAGGACTACCTGACCACGCTGGGAATTTCGCCGGGCCGGATTTCCACCATCAGCTATGGCAAGGAGTTGCCGCTCTGTCAGGATCATGATGAGTCGTGCTGGCAGCGCAATCGGCGCGATCACTTCGTCGTCAGCGGCGGCCAGGCCAACCGATAGGAGCAATCAAGTTGCGTCTCTCTTCATTGACCATCGGTGCTGTGATGATGATCGCAGCTCTAGGATTTTTCGGCTGCTCCGATCAGTCGGGCAATGTGAATCAACTCAATCAGAACGAATTTGCACTGCGCGGAATGATCGCGAGCGATCGCCAGCAGATCGACGCGTTGCAAGCCCAGCTTCGGCAGACTCAGGACGAGGTCGCCGAGTTGAAGCATAACGGCGCGGCCAGCGCAGGTGCGGCCGCGCCCGCCGACGTCAACGATCGCCTGGCGAAGCTGGAATCGGAAGTCAACGCGATGCAGGCCGCGATGCCGATGGCGCCGCCGAGCGCCGCAGCTCCAGGCGCGGAGGCCCCGCCGCCCCCGGGCGTCGCGCCGGGTGCCGCGCCAGCTTCTCCACCGCCGACGACCGCGAGCGTCGGGGCACCCGGCGCTCCAGCTCCTGCGGGCGCGGCTGCGGAGCCCGCGCCGACATGGCCGGCGGATGTCGATAAGGAAATGGCGGCGACGCAAGCCTCGAAGGATCCGGGCGCGAAGTTTTATCGCAAGGGTCTCGACGCGATGAAGGCGGGAAACTATCCGGTCGCAATCGTGCAGTTCGCGAAAATCCAGCACAGTTATCCGAAGTCGCCGCTCTCGGAGCCGTCGCAGTACTTCATCGCCAACGCGTTCTATGAAAACGGCAAGTACGAGCAGGCGGTGCTGCAATTCAACGATCTCACGATGCGCTTTCCGAACAGCCGCTTCCTTTGCGAGAGTCTGCTGCGTGAAGGACAATCGTTCGTGCGGCTCAATGATCGTATCGATGCGCGCCTGACCTTGCAGAAGCTCTCGAGCAACAACAACTGCTCGGACGAATCCGTCGCGGCCAACAATATGTTGAAGAATCTCGGGAGCGACTAGCGACGCGCGTGCTACACCAATGCAAATAATTCGCGACCTCGACAGAATCGCGCGGCATTCCTATCCGGTCGTCGCGTTCGGAAATTTCGATGGCGTGCACCTGGGTCATCGCGCGATCATGAAGGCTGCGATGGATCGCGCGCGGGCCGCGGGCGGTACCTCGTTTGCGTTGACGTTCGATCCGCTGCCGTCGAAGGTGCTGTTTCCCGAGCGCGCGCCAAAGTTGATTCTTCATCCGGAGGATAAGCTCGAGCTGCTGAGGATTTCGGGCATCGACGGGGTCGTGGTGGTGAACTTCACGCGCGAGTTCAGTCTCATCGAGCCGCGCGATTTCGTGCGTGACACCCTGGTCGGGAAAATCGGTGTGCGCGAGGTAGTCGTCGGACATAGCGTGAACTTCGGTCATCGCCGCGCCGGCAACGCGTCGGTGATGGTCGAGCTGGGACGCGAATTCGGTTTCGATACGACGGTGGTGGGGCCGGTGAAGCAAGCCGGTATCGAGGTTTCATCGACCAAGATTCGCGAGCTGATTTCCGACGGCGACATGCGGATGGCGGCGAAGCTGCTCGGGCGCTACCACTTTCTGCATGGACCAGTGGTGCGCGGCCGAGAGCGTGGCCGTACCATCGGATTTCCTACCGCGAATCTCGATAGTGAGACCGAATGCATCCCGCCCGACGGCGTGTATGCGACGCGCGTGGTCCTCGATGACGGCCACTACGGCGCGATCACCAACATCGGGATGCGTCCGACCTTCAGCGAAACGGCGCGCTGCATCGAGGCGCACATCTTCGATTTCAATCGCGACATTTACGGGCATCGCATCAAGCTGGAGCTGATCGAGCGGATTCGCGGGGAAAAGAAGTTCGCCTCGGCAGACGAACTCAAGCATCAGATTGCGCAGGACCTCACGCGCGCGCGCGAAATCCTCGCCAGCGCATAAAATCCGTGGCCAGCGATCGCAGGCTGACCGCGCTCGCGTATGCCTGCCTACTGATGGTAGGGATTCACGTCGGATGGATGGGTCCGTTTCTGCCGGAAATTTCACGCCTGCTCACCGTTTCGATCGATCGCGCGGGACTAATCATCAGCGCGACGTCCGCAGGATATTTCCTCGCGCTGATCGCTGCCGGCGCCGTCAGCCATCGTCATAGCGCGCAGACCATCCTCGTCGTCGCGATGGTGCTGTTCGCCGCCGGTCTCGCGGGCCTCGCCGCCGCGCCCGGATTGTCCGCGCTGTTATGTGCGAGCGTGGTGATCGGGCTGGCCAACGGCGCGATCGATGTGGCCGCCAACGCGCTCATCGTCGATCTCAATCGCGAGCGGCTGGCATCGGCATTGAACTATCTGCACGTGTTGTTCGGCATCGGCGCGTTGATGGGGCCGCTCGTCGTCGCAGGGGCGCTGGCGCGGCAGGTCTCGTATCGATGGGTCTTCGCCGCGGGCGCGGTGTTCTGCGCAGCGACGGCGCTCGCCCTCATCGCCACTCCGGCGATCGAGGTAAAGGTGCCGGAAGTTTCCGACGAGGGGGTCATGCATCTGCTGGCGCGCCCGATCACATGGATTATTGCGGGCGTGCTGTTTCTCTATGTCGGCGGCGAGACAGGAGTGGGCGCGTGGCTTTTCTTATATCTGCGGACCGCGGCCGCGGCAGGCGCGACGATCGCGTCATCGGGCGTATCCCTTTATTGGCTCGGCCTCATCGCCGGACGCGTGACGGGCGGACGCATCGCGCATCGAATCGGCGCGCGTGAGTTGACCGTCCTGGGGTCGGCGATTTCCGCGCTCGCGTTGCTCGGCCTGATTGCGATCCCGCGATGGCCGCTCGTCGCCGCGCTGATGGTCTTCCTGATCGGATTCGGCTACGGCCCGATCTTTCCCAACATGGTCGCGGTCGGCGCGCAGCGATTCCCTTCGCAAGTCGGACGGATGACATCGATCATCGTAGGCGGCGGCGCATTCGGCGGCATGTTTGTGCCATGGCTGATGGGCCGCGCGATGGCAGTAGCGACTCCTCGCACCAGTATGGAATGCGCACTCGCCGTCACCGTGCTGATGGTGCTGCTGTCTTGTGCGGTGCGCGACCGCCGCGCCCCTCCCTTGTCATTCTGAGGTGAAGCTCGAAGCGCGCAGCCGAAGCGACCGTAAGGAGGGCGCTGTACTCGATAATTGAAGGCGCTGCACTTGCTTCCGCACAAAATGGGCGGTGTGCTTCGCTTGCATCGGATAGCAGCAGTCGCGGGTCGAACCCTCACCCCTCACTTGAAGGCTCGATGCCTTTGCGGGCTTTAAGTTCCTGCAGCAGCGCGTCCACCTTCTGCTCGCGTTCCAAGGAATGAAGCCGCGCATCGAGGTCGTCGGCCATCATTTCGCCCACTGCCGCGCCAATTGCCTCCGCGCGATTCACTTTCGAATGCATCCGATCGAAGGTGTGCTCGCCGTCGTCGGACTCGAACTGGGCGCCGGCCGCACGCTGTGCCGCGCGTGCTCGCCGATGCTGCACGATGAGCATATCCGCGCGAGCGCGCGCCTCGGAAAGCTTCGACTCCAGCTTCTTCAGGGCCGACTTGAGCGATTCGACCTGCGCTTCCTGATTCGCAATCTGATGGTCGAAATTTTCCGCGAGCTGCTGAAAGCTCATCGCGCGTTCGAGCGCGGCGCGCGCAAGCTGGTCATCCTGCTTGTCGACGGCCAGCTCCGCCTTGCGAATCCAGTCGGCATGCTTATCCGAATTCTCGCGCCGCTTTTTCTCCAGCAGATGAAGATCGGCCAGCGCCATCGCGACCTGCGTCTTCACCTGCATGAACTGATTTTCCATGTCGAGGATGACCTGCTTGAGCATCGTTTCAGGATTCTCAGCACGTTCGAGTAATTCGTTCAGATTGGCTTTTACGAGCGTCGCCACGCGATCCAGTAGTGCCATGATAAATCTCCTTCGCGCGTCAGTTCTTCTTGTTGCCGTCAGGCGTGCCGTTTTCGTCGGCTGCTACGTGATCATTGGACGATGTCGTCCGATCGCCGATGGTCCGGATCTTTCCGAGCACGTCCGACATCTGCATGCCCGACAGCGCCTCGAACAATGCCGGGACCTGCGCCGCCATCTGTGCGATGTCGCCGGTGATCTTATGCATGCCGGTAGAAGCGCCGTCGCCGG
>DATGKG010000444.1:0-3807 GCA_035294805.1 Binataceae bacterium (SeqCode)
CGGCAATGCTGCGGGGCCGGGCGGTTCGCCGAGCCATCCGCTGACCGTAATCTCGAAATCCGCGCTCTTCGAAAAACCCAGCAGCGCGATGAGCTTCACGTGCGCGCGCAGGTCATCCGGCAAGCGGTTGTATGCGAACGGGATCACATCGGCACCGAACGAATAGCCGATCAGCGCAACGTCGTTCGCATGCCACTTGTCGATGAAGGTGCGCATCACGGCGGCGAGGTCATCCGCCGTTTGCTGCGGAGTTTTCTTGCGCCAGAAATAACGCAGGCTGTCCCACCCGACGACCGGCACGTCTTTTTGCTGAAGGTTCTCGGCGATAGTCTTGTCGAGGTCGCGCCATCCGCCGTCGCCGGAAATCACTATCGCCATCACACTCGACGGATGCTCAACTCCGAGTATCGTGAGCGGAAGGCCCGAGATGTCGGTCGGGTGTGCTTTCGGCTTCACGAGGTGCGGCTCGATGAGCGCGCGCAATCTCTCTCCGGTCGACTGATGGAGCCCGACTTCCCCAATCTGAAACGGCGCACCTTCGCGCTTCAAATCCATCACGTAGTCGCGATCATGTTTCGGCTGATCGGGTGTGAACTCAATCGAGCAAAAACCCGGCAAAGTTTTTGGAATCTCATAGCGAAAACCGTGAGCATGATGCTTAATGCGTTCGGCGCTGCAGAGCGGGCGTTTGCCGGCGATCGTCGCGGACGGATTAAGCGCCACCACACCGCCGATTGTCGCGGCTGGCGCGTAGGCCAGCGTCATTATGGCGAGTGTCGCGCCTTCGCCGGTGCCGGCGAGAATCGGCGTGAAGTAGTTGGGAAAGCCGCGCTCGCGCTGGATTTGACGACTGAGCCATTCCGCATCGACCTCCGGCGTGTGACATTGCTCGTTGAGCTTATCGAGGCCGTGCAGATAGGCGGGTGTGTTGACTTCGGCAACCAACGCGCCCGCGTCTGCGATCGTTCGCGCCGCGGCGTCATCGGCCTCGCTTAGCCCCGTTCGATCGGAAAAGAGGATCACGAGGCCGCGCGGTTGACTCGACGGCGCAACAATTTTGACCGGACCGTAGCGTCCGCCTTCGAACGCGTGGGAGAGGGAGGGCAATGCGCCGATGCAGCATACGATTACGAGAGCTGTCGTGCAGAGCGATCGCATTATACCGCCGACGATCCCCGAATCACGCCGCTGGCGAGCGTCGCGACATCGGCGAGCGTGATGAACGGACCGATGGTGCCTGACGCGGCAAGGTAGCGCGGTTCCCATAGCGGATGAAACTTGTTCTTGAAGCTGCGCAGCCCCTGGAAGTTGTAAATCGGTCCGCCGAGTTCCCACACCAACCCCGCCATCCGATGCCATCGCGACGACAATGGCGTGCGCACCAGCCCCGCCAGCGGCGCCATCCCGAGGCTCAGGACCTCGAACCTTCGCGTGCGAAGCTCGAGCGCGAGCTGTGTGATGAGGAACTCGACGGCATAGGGCGGCGCGTCGGGAAGCTGGCGCATCAGTCCAACGGTCGCCTCGATTTGCGGATCGGTGGTCATGAAACTTACGAAGGCGACCGGCCGGCCATGCCGGCGCGCCAACGCGACCGACTGCGCCGCGACAAAGCCGGGCTCGTAGGCCGCTACTGAGAAGCGCCGCTCGTGGCCGCCATGAGCGGCAAGCCACGCATCGGAGATCTGCGCGAGCGAATCCTGTTCGCGGCACACTTGCTGCGGCGACAGGATCTCGAATGTCATGCCCTCGCGTTCGCCGCGCCGCATCGTCTGACGCAGTCCGTAGCGACGCGAACCCTCCAGCGAGAAGTCCTTCAGACAGAGGCAGGCCTCCTCGCCCACCTTGACCACGCGCAGGCCCGCGTCGAGATAGACCGGAAGGCTATCGGGCCGGACCTGATAGAAGGCGGCGCGTCCGCTGTGGGCATCGGCAAGTTCGACAAATCTCCAGACCAGCTCCGACCATTCCTGATGCGGACCGACCGGATCGAACAAGGCGACCCAACTGCGGCCGCGTTTGGCATACATCAGAAATGAGTTGCCGGAGCGGGAAAACAGAAAGCTCTTGTCGCCCATCAGAGCGAGCATCGCGGCGCTGCGTTCCTGGCTGCGGATGATCGAAGCCGCGCTTGATAGCTGCATTGCCGAAGGCGGTTCGACTCGGCCCGACGCGGTCCGCATCAACTGCCACAACGAGATCCCGATCACCAGGATTGAAGCGCCGAGCAGAGCGCGCAGCGCGCGCGACGCCTGCGCATCGAATTCGAACTGCCACCATATCTCGCGCCGAAAGGCGACATCGCGGAAGGCGAACAGCATAATGCCGGTCGCGGCCGCGATCACTGCCGCGATCGCGATGAACCATCCGAGAGTGAACGGTTGGCGCAGGAATGCGGCCGGACGAGTGAATTGCCGCCGCGTCGCGAGCAGGAGATAAAGCAGGAAGAGGATCGCCGCGGTCTCCCCGAAGGCCAACCCCTTAGCGAGCGAGAAAGCGACGTTGATCAATGCGATCAGCAGCGCCAGCCACCATGCGCCATCGAGGCGATGATGAAGTCCGCGCGAAACGAACAGCAGGAACACACCGGCCAGCGTCGCGAGCAGATGCGAAATCTCAACCGCCCACAGCGGCAACAGCCCTTGCAGCGCGGCCAGACGCCAGTCTACCGCGGGCGTCGCACCGGACAGGATCAACATCACGCCGATCGCAAACGTCACCACGCTGAGAAATGTCGGCGCGAGAAGATCGGCGCCGGGCAGCACCGACCGGCTGGTGGACGGTTCGCCAAGAACTGCGTCGCTGCGCAATTCGAAGGTGGCGAGCGCGGCCGCCGCGAGCATCAGCGGCAAGACGAAATACACCCCGCGATAGATCACCAGCGCGGCGGCGAGTTCGTTATGCGGCACGTAGCGCGCCAGGCCGAGATACATGACGATCTCGAATATTCCCAATCCGCCGGGAACGCGGCTGATTACGCCGAGCGCGATCGCGGTCGAAAAAATTGCCGCGAAACTGAAGAAGTCGATGGCGGTCGGAGGCAGCAGGATGCGCAATGCCAACCCTGCTGCGAGCAGGTCGAATCCGGTCAGGATCAACTGGACCAGCGCGATGCGCGGACTTGGCATCGAAATCGAAAGTCCCGCGACCAGTAGCGGATGTTGATGCCGCACGCCCAGCGCGATCAATCCCAACATCATGAGCAGCAACATCGCCGCGGAAATCCTCAGCGAAGGAGTCGACAGCGCCAGCAGTTGCGCCAATGCATGACGGGAAAGCATCGCGCTCGCGGCGATAAAGACCACCAGGCCCAGCCCGAAGCCCACGTCGATAAACAGCATCACGCGATCGATTTGTTCGGGCCGCAGTCCGGCCGTTCCGTACACGCGATCGCGAACCGATTCGCCGCTCAGCGCTCCGAAACCGATCGCATTGCCCAGCGCCGACGCGCAACACGATGCGAGCAGCAGTGGCGCGAACGCGACCTTCGCTCCTATGTATGCCAACGCGCAGTCGTCGCGAGCGATAAGCGCGAGGTAGCTCAACGCCGTCAACAGGATCGAGATCCAGATGAGCCCGCGGGGAGTTCCACGTACCGCGTGAACGATGGCGTGATAGTCGAGTCCGCGCGACAAGTCATGAAAGAGTACGACCATCAGCGCGCATGCGAGAATGGTTATCGCCGGTCCGGCGGCGCGGCGCAAAAGGCTAATTGGATTCAATCGCGAAAGAGCGGCGGCGACATCACCACGCATAGAGCCGACAGCCCTATTCAGGCTCCGCCCGCCTTGCTTTAACTCTAGCACTTGC
>DATGKG010000445.1:0-12364 GCA_035294805.1 Binataceae bacterium (SeqCode)
CGCGTGATGCGATATCCCGACGCGCCGAAGCATTGCCCGCTGACGTTGGCCGCATCGTCGGTGGCGAGGAAACACACCAGCGGCGCGACGTTGGCCGGGTCGCGCGGCGTCCCCTCCGCGCTTTCGCTCTGCGGAATTCCGGTCGCGCCGGGCATCCGTCCGGCCGGAATCGTATCGGTCATGCGCGTCGATGCGCCGGGCATGATCGCATTCACCGTGATGTTGTACTTTGCGAGCGAATTGGCCGCGCTGTAGGTAAGCCCGAGAATCCCCGCCTTCGCCGCTGCGTAGTTGGGCTGACCGGGACTGCCGAGCGCGGAGTTCGAAGAGAAATTGATAATGCGGCCGTACTTGCGCTCGCGCATATGCGCCGACGCCGGACGCATCGTGCAGTAGTGTCCCTTCAGATGCACGCGTATGACGTCGTCCCACTCCTGCTCGCTCATGTTGAAAATCATGCGATCGCGCAGGATGCCGGCGACATTCACCAGGATGTCGAGCTGCCCGAATTCCTTGATCGCCTGATTGACGAGGCCTTCGCCGCCCTGCACGGTCGAAATGTCCATGTGATTGGCGGACGCTTTTCCGCCGGCAGCTTTAATCTCCTTCACCACGTCTTCGGCGGGAGTCGATTGCGCTTCCGCCTGGCCCGCGACACTCACGCCCAAATCATTGACCACTACCGACGCGCCTTGCGCCGCCAGCAGTTTCGATACGCCGCGTCCGATACCGCGTCCGCCGCCGGTGACTGCGGCAACTTTTCCGTCGAGCTTGCCCATTGCTGAGAATCTCCCTTCGATTAGTAAGCTTGCGGATACGGCCCGCATGGCGGCGCCGCTCCGATGCGATGCGCGCAAGCTTCTGAGTCCCTGCTATAGCGCAAAATTTGTTGGACCGAATAACGCAATCGTGGTGCTATTTCCCGACTTCAAACTCCACAATGTCGCCCTCCGCATTGATGCGGCCAATTTTTCCGTTGGGCTCGCTGAAGTAGAGATACTCGGCACGCGCCGCCGCGATGAAGGAAGGCGAAAGGAGCGCGCTTCCGCCATAGGTGCTGAAATGACCGTGGGGAGACATTCTACGGATGGAATGTTGATCGGGTGTGGTCATCCACAGATTTCCGTCCGGTCCCACCGCGAGTCCCAAAGGCTTGCCGCGCGGAACAATCGAATATTCCTCGATGGTTCCGAGGTCGAGGTTAAGCTTGCCGATTTTTTCCGCCGATAGTTCTGCGAAGTAGATCCCGCCTGGCCCGCTTGCGATCCCGGATGGAATCGAATGCGCGGTTGGAATTGCGACCTCGCTGATCGCACCGGCTCGGGTGATTTTGCCGATGCGTCCCGCCTCATCTTCGATGAAATACACCGCGCCATCGTTGCCGGTCACCATTTCCGCCGGACCGGAATGCGCGCGCAAGGTGAATTCCGCGAGCGTTCCATCGATCGTCATACGGCCGATGCGGTTCGCGGCGTGCTCGCTAAAGTAAATCAATCCATCGGCGCCGGTGGTGATTCCGGTCGGACCGCATTCGGGAGTCGGCAGCTTCACGTATTTGATTTTTCCATCGATCGCGATGCGTCCGATGCGATTGCCCTTCGGATCGGTGAACCACAGCGCTGCGTCCGGCCCGCCGGTGATGCGCTCGGCGATGCCGTCGGACGCAATCGGAAAGCGCGTCACCTGGCCATTCGGCGTCATCATGCGGATGCGATCGCCCTGATATTCGGTGAACCAGATGTTGTCGTCGGGGCCTATCGCGATCGCGTACGGCGAGATTGGACCTTCGATGAGCGGGCCCGCTTCCGGCGCTCCTCCAGGTCGGCGCGCCGCGCATCCCCCAACGGAAATCGCGATCGTCGCCACGATTATCGCGAAGATAGCGAAGCGCGCCGGAAGATTCGTCACACATTCATCCGGCGCGCGGGAATGTCAGCGCACGATTTGCGCGGCTCTCAATCCGGAGACCTCGCTCTTCGAAAAGCCGAAGTCGTTGAGGATCTCATCGGTATGTTCGCCGAGCTCCGGAGCGTGCCGCCACAGCTCCGGCTTGGTGCGCGAGAACCGCGCGGGTGAGCGCACCGCGCGCACCTTTCCTGCCTTCGGATGCTCATACTCACCGAAGGTTTCATTCGCAACGAACTGCGGATCCTTCCAGATAGTGTCGAAGTCGTTGACCGGCGCGCACGGGACGTCGGCCTTCTCGATGATCGCGAGCCAATGCGCCGAGGGCTTGCTAGGGAACAGCTCGATGATCTTCCACATGGCCTTGCGCACTTTCTCGGCGCGCGAGTCCTCACCGTCGAACCATTCCGTATGCCCGATCCCTTCGAGCAGCGCCTGCCAATGCTTGTCCGTCAACGGCGCGATGACGATGTACCCATCCGCGGTCTTCAGCGGGTCGGGCGTGCCTTTGATGGGACGCATGCCGGACTTGTGCGGGAGATAGGTCATGTTGCCGAGCACGTCGCCCATCAAGTAGTACGCGACCGCATCGATCATCGCGATTTGGATATGCTGGCCGCGGCCTTCTTCACGCGCCGCATGCAGCGCCGCGAGAATCGAGATCACGCCGGTCATCGCGGTAACTTTATCGGCGAGAATATTCTTCACCACGCGCGGCTGTCCGCCGGTGCGCTGTGATTCCATCACTCCTGCCAGTCCCTGGATGATCGGGTCATACGCAGGCTTGTTCATCAGCGGGCCGCTGAAGCCGTAACCCGCCATCGAGCAATAGACGATCTTCGGATTGCGCGCAGCACATGCCTCGTAGCCGACACCGAGCCGATCGACGACGCCGGGGCGTACGTTCTGCACCACGATGTCGGCCTTTTCCGCCATGCGCAGGAACACATCGCTCGCGCCGGGCTTCTTCAGGTCGAGCACCATGTCGCGCTTGTTGCGATTCCAGTTGAGCACGCCGATGGGCACGCCGCGCGGCGCCTGCTCGGACCCCAGCCGGACGATGTCGCCTTCGGGCGGCTCGATTTTGATGATGTCGGCGCCGAGGTCGCCCAGCATCATGGTGCAGAAGGGCCCGGCGACAACCATGCTTAGGTCTAAAACGCGAACTCCACGTAGTGGTCCCATGGGCATTCTTATAGTGCATGCGACGGCGGCACGACAACGCCGATATTCGTAGTGCGTTGACATTTTCGGGGTTTGCGCGATAGTCGGAAAAATCTTTGCCTGATTGGAGGATGCCGCGATGCTGACCGAACGCGAGAGAACCATCATTCGTGAATGGAATGAGTTTGCCGCCAAGATGCCGCCGTCACTGCATGAGATGCGCAAGGCGCTCGCCGATGTTTCTGTCAAGATGAACGCCGATCCTCCCGCAGTTGGCGCCATCCATCGCGACGTCGAGTTACGTTCCGGCCTGCGCGCCGACGTGATCGTTCCCAAGGGCGCCGGACCGCATCCGGTAATGCTCTACATCCACGGCGGCGGATGGATTATGGGCAGCCCGCAAACTCACGACAAGCTCGCGAAGCAATTCGCGGTGGAAGGTTATCTCACCATCAATCTCGATTATCGCCTCGCGCCCGAGAATCCGTTTCCCGCGGGTCTGGACGATTGCGTCTTCGCGGCGAAATGGATCGCCTCGAATGCGAAACGTTGGAACGGCGATGCGACGCGGCTCGCGATCGGCGGAGATTCGGCGGGCGGCAACCTGACCGCCGCGACGCTGTTGGCGTTGTCATCTGATGCGAGTGCACCGAAAGCACGCGCAGGAGCTCTGATTTATGGCGTATTTGATTTTCCCGCGCTGCTCGAACGAACGAAAAATGCTCCCGCGCTCGAGGGCATGGTGCGTCTCTATCTTGGTAAAGATTATTCCGCCGTCCTCAACGACCCTCGCGTGAGTCCGTTGCGCGGCGTGAAGGCCGGCGCGCTCCCGCCATGCTTCGTGATTTGCGGCACCGCCGACGACTTGCTTCCCGAATCGAAAGCGATCGCGGAAGCGTTGCGTCGCGCCAACGTCGACACCGAGCTGCATCTGATGGAGGAAATGCCTCACGCGTTCATGCAAATGAATGAGCTGACGGCATGCCGCGAGGGCCTCAAGTCGATGTTCGACTTCCTGCGCCGCCACGTCTGATCGATTGCGCGCCAAACAAAACCTCCGTCGCATCGCGGCGGAGGTTTTTCTTTAAAAGCGATTGCTGTAAGACGCGATTTGTTTCAGGTCGTGCGCGCGCGATTGGATCGCATGACTCGTCGCCATTCGCTCCAATGGAATCGGCAATCGATAGGTCCAGTTCGATTCGCTTACGGTGCCTGGCACGTTGATACGCGCGCACCATCCGAACAGATCCTGAATCGGCAGCACCGTGATGATCGATGGCGCGGCATACAGCACGCGCAGGATTTCGTTCAGCACCGGCATTCCGAGCGGCGCGCGAACATTCACCCGTCCCTCGAGGTTAAACGCCTTCAACAACCGTGCGCGCTCTTCGACCGGCTGCTCGCGCCACCAGATCGTAAGCGCCTCGGTATCGTGGGTGCCGGTCGTCGCCAGCGACAACGCGGGATAGTCGGACGGGTTCCGGAACGGTTGTTCAGGCGCGTCCCAATCGCGCTCCCATTGCATCACTTTATAACCGGGAATGCCGAGCGCGGTCAGCGACTTGCGCACCCACGGCGGCACGGTGCCGAGGTCCTCGGCGATAAGCTGCATGTCGCCGGCTTCATCTTTGATCGCTGCGAGCACTGCCTCGCCCTGCGCGCGCTGCTCTTCCTCGTCCTCCGGCGTGAACTTTCCTTTTGCCGTTAGGGGGTCATCCGCACCGAATGAAAAAGTGCGATACAGGCCCACCACATGATCGATACGCACCATGTCGTATAGCGTTCGCGCATGACGCGCGCGCGAGCGCCACAACTGGAAGCCGTCAGCGCGCATCGCCGTCCAGTTCGGCATCGGCAAGCCCCATCGCTGGCCGGTTTCGCTAAAAGCGTCGGGCGGCGTGCCGATGGTGCGCGTGAGATCGAAGCCGCGTTGATGCGCCCAAACCACGTCGCTATCGCGCCCGGGTGAGAACGCGAGGTCGCCGCCGACGTAGACGCCGCGCTCCTTCGCGTAGTCGCGAATCGATTTCCATTGCCGATGCGCGAGGAACTGGAAGTAGGCGTATTTGTGGATGCTCTGCGCGAGATCGCGCCGCGCCGTCGCGAGCGCACTCTCTTCCCGATGCGCCAGCTCGCCGGGCCATTCGTCCCAGCTACGGAATTCGAAGTGATCCTTGAGCGCGCGGAACAATGCGTAATCGTGAATCCAGTAGGAATTTTCCTGGATGAAATCATCGAGCCCGCGCTTCTCCCGCGCCCGGCCGCGCAACGCGAATGCTTCGAACGCGCGCTCCAGCAACTTCTTTTTGAGCGCGACGTATTTTGCGCGCGCAATACGCCGGGTCGAATCGCCAGCCTCTTTGCGCGCGCGCTTCATCGCCAGTTTGCCGACGCCTGGTAGATCGGCCGCAGAAATGTACAGCGGATCGATCGCGAAGAGCGTTAACGCGGCGTAGGGACTGGCCTCGATCGGCGCGGTTTCGTCCAGCGGCAGCAACTGGATCGCGCGATGACCGAGGCTGATCGCAAAGTCGATCATCGCCTGCATCTGCATGATCTCGCCGCGTCCGAGATCGCCGGCGGTACGGAGGGAAAACAGGGGTATCAGGATTCCAGCCGATCTCTGCAACATGAAACACAGCGGCAGCAGGTCCCGCGATGCGGGAGGTTGAAGATGTTGACGAAATTACTGAACGACTAGATTACCACCACCGCATCGAGGCGATGGACGCGCGCATCGCGGATAGTCGCCTCTTCATCCTTGATGAGTTCCGCACCGACCGGCGAGCGGTAGGCGTCTTTGAAAGCATCGACCGAATCGAATGCGAGAACGGCGATGCGATAACGATCGGCGTCCGCGCCCAGCTTGCCAATCATGTAGTTGCGCAGGCCGGGCAGCCTTCGCGCGATACCGGTGTGATGCTCGCGGTAACGTTTCTCCGCTGCGTCGGGATTCGTCTTATCGAGGTTGAACTCGGCCGCCATCACAAAGCACTTCTGCCCCACCTTACGATTCTCAAACGGCACGATTATCTCGCCCTCGAAAAAGCTGGTGCGCAAATCTTTCAAATGCGCCTGCGAGTCGGCCATCAGCGCCGGCCCGGCGGGCGTCTGAAGTCCCTGCCCCATCACCTCCATGTTGTCGAATCCCATGATCGCATGACGGACGTGCGAGGGCTTCTCATCGCGATGCGCCATCGTGCGGCCGGTGTAGTACACGCGCGCGCCCGGAAGACTTTTCGCCAGACCCACGTGGTAGTCGAGGTAATGACGGTCCTCGGTTTCGATATCGCTGCTCTGGTAGTTGAATGCGACAAAAGAAAAGTGCATCGCCGGAAATCTCCCGCTTTGAGAATCTAGATGACGTAGCCGCCGTTAGGGCTGACGATTTGCCCGACCATGAATGATCCATCGTCGGAGGCAAGGAACAATGCCGCCGCCGCGATCTCGCGCGGCTCGCCGAAGCGTCCGATCGGCGTCATCGCGATAACCTGCTGGCGAAGCTGCGCATCGATTGGCGCCGTCATCGGCGTGTCGATGAATCCGGGTGCGATCGCATTGACCAGGATGCCGTGGCTTACCACCTCGCGCGCGAGCGACTTGGTGAACGACGCGATGCCGCCTTTGGCCGCGCAGTAATGCGCCGCGAACGCGAGGCCAGTGGTCGCCGCGATCGACGCGAGATTGATGATCCGTCCGCTCTTTTTCGGAATCATCGTCTTGAGCGCCTCCCGCGAGCAGAAGAACGTTGAGTCGAGATGCGTCGCGAGCATCTTGTGCCAGTCTTCGTCCGCGAGATCCTGCAGGCCCGCAGCGACGGTAGTATCCTCGCGAGTCCGCCCGATGCCGGCATTGTTGATGAGAATGTCGATGGTCCCGTACGCGGCGATGAAATCCGCGAACATCTTTTTCACCGCCGCGCTGTTCGAAACGTCCGCGACGAATGCCTTCGCGCCCTTGCCGCCCGCGCGCTCGATCTCTGTCACCACGTTTTGCGCCGATTCCGGCCGGATGTCGTTGATTCCGACCTTGGCGCCCTCGCGCGCGAAGGTCAGTCCGGTTTCGCGCCCGAGTCCGGAGCCGCCGCCAGTGATGAGCACCACTTTGTCTTTGAGTTTCATTTTTATTTTCCCTCGACTCCGCTGCGCCCGCGTCGTGCCTTATTTACCCGCGCTTTCACGCTTTCGGTTTCGCTTCCCGCAGTTGCCGCTTCCAATCGAGCCGCCGAGCCTCGGCGCCGGCCGCCTCCGCTTCCTTTATCATGCCCTTCTGCTGATAGAACATGCTCAGGTTGGTGAACGCCAGAATGTCCTCGGGGTCATGCTTGACGTACTCATTGGTCGCCTCGATCGCCGCATCGAGATCGCCTTTGGCTTTGTAACAGAGCGCGAGGCCATGCGCGGCATCGCCAAACTTCGGGTCTTGCTCTAGCGCCTTTTTGTAGAGTTCGATCGCTTCGTCAAACTTGTCGTCGGCGAACAGATCGACCGCATCGTCGTATAGCTCTTCCTTGTCCGGCATCTTCGGTTACCTCGCGATCTTATATAATACTAGATATCGGCGAATGCTCACCCAGGACGAAATCTACGAAGTACTGCGCGAATGCTATGATCCGGAAATCCCGGTCAACATCGTCGACCTCGGCCTCGTGTATGGGGTTGAGGTCGAAGGCAACGCCGCGAACGTCATCATGACGCTGACCGCGCCCGGATGTCAGATGGGCGGGATGATTCGCGAGAACATCGAGGACAAGCTGCTCGGTCTGCCCGACTGCGAGCGCGCGAATGTCGAAATCGTATGGGACCCGCCATGGACGCCGCACATGATGTCGGCGGAAGCGCGTAAAAAACTCGACCTCGAGAAGTGATTTTCAACGCGGTTCTGGACGCATGGCGAAATTCGAGGTGGTCGACTGTTTCGGTCAGGTTGTCGAATGCACGGAATCGCAGTGGAATGATCACGTCGTGAAGAGACACCCCGAAATGATCGGCCGCGAAGACGCCGTCATTGCTGCGATAGAAAATGCCGGAACGAGTCTTTGAAGGCAACGTTCCAAATTCCAGAGCATTCGTGGGCAGCGCGATCGCGTCAGGTTTTTGGGCTGGCGCGACTCCAATCGCTGTGGTGAGATATCAAAGGACGACGGGTTTTTTGGTCACCGCTTATCTCGGGTCCCCGAGTCCGGACTGGAAGCTTATATGGGCGCCTTCGTAAGCAAATCAGATTTACTCAGCTACTCGTACGATCGAGAAGGCGACGTACTCTACCTAACGTTTGGGGAGGCGCGGCCCGCAATAACCCGCGGGGAACAGAATGGGCTTCTCGTTCGAACCGATCCAACAACGCGGGAAGTCATTGGCGTCACAGTTCTCGACTATGAGACTAAATTTCGAGGCCTTGATGACCTTTCATGGCTCGACGACCAAGATCTGCCAACACGCCTCGTCAATTTCCTAAAACGTCGTCCGCAGGTCACTTAGTACTTATGCTGCGCCGCCGTGCGCTGGCGGAAGAATTCGATCACGCGCTCCTCGGCGCGCTTGGTGGGCGTACCGGGACGATCCTGCAAATTAACCGTTAGCACTGAATGCGGCGGCATCGGGCCGGGCTCGGCGTCCTTGGGATCAAGCTCGATCGCCTCAAAGCGATCGCCGAACGTCTTTTTGTAGGAATCGAAGCGCGCATCGGGCACGAAGCTGTCGCCGAAGAAGCGCAGGCCGATCATCGATAGGTCTTCGTCCTTGAAGCGACGCTTCGCACATTCCACTTCCTCGGGCGATACGTTCATGCCCGCGGCGCGCGTCTTCGATCCGAACGTCAAGGGCAGGGACGGCTGCGACAACACCGGCGCTACCACCGACTGTTCGGTCATCATCGCAAGCGCGAAGCCTCCCGTGAAGCACATTCCGACTGCGCCGACGCCGCGCCCGCCGCATTCTGCATGGACCTTGCGCGCGAGTGCGCGCAGCCAATCGATGATGGGGCTGGAGCGATCGCTCGCCCAAACGGCGAACTCGCGCCTGATGCAGATGCCGACGAGCATCTCGCGCACCGCATATCCTGTCGAGACGGGGCGACCCGGCTCGCCGAACAGCACCGGCAAGAACACCGTCATGCCCGCGGCAGCGACGCGATCCGCGAATCGAATGACTAACGGATGCAGCCCGGGCATCTCGTGCATGATGATGACCGCGGGACCACTTCCGCGCCGATACACCTCGCGCGTCCATCGGCCGTCGTCGAAGTCGAACGAAGTGTAGTTGGCGAGTGCCGCTTCGTACCCCACGATTGTCTAAGCCCTCCCTGCTTACGGAAAGCACGTTCCTTTCGATTGAGGCCCGAAGGGGGCGCGCAGCGCCGCGCCGCACGCGCTCGCGAGGCGGAGCGCAGCGGAGTCGAGCGACACTTTAAGGATCGATCAATACGCCCGGATTCAGGATGCCGCGCGGATCGAGGGCCTTCTTCGCCGCGCGCAACGCATTCGCGAATCCATCGGGCCGTTGGATGTCATACCACGGCCGATGATCGCGCCCGACCGCATGATGATGCGTTATCGTGCCGCCGAGCTTCATCAAAAGATCCGATGCCGCCTTCTTCACTTCGTCGCGCTGTTCGAGCTGCGATTCCTTTTTGCCCGGTCCGAGGAACGTGTAATACGGCGCGGGACCGTCGGGATAAACATGGGTGAAGCGGCAGGTCACGCTGCCCTTTCCGCAGATGCGCTTGATAGCGTCGCGCGCGCATTCCATCACCTGGGTGTGGAAATTCTCGAAACGATCCCAAGTGATAGAGGTCTCGAAGGTGTCGCTCACCATCCCCATCGCGGCGACGGTGTCCATCAGATAAGGCGCATTGAGAAAAGCATTGCGCCACGCGCCGGCGGCGCCCTCATGCGTCGCCTCCTGATCGGTACGCGTCCTGACTTCCTCCTTCGGAACTTTGCCGCCGTGATCGGCGCAGCATTCGAGCGCGCGCTTCATCCACGGCTCGAGCGGATGATCGCCGGATTCGAACGCGAGCACCATCACCGCCTCGTCGCCGTTGGCCGCGCCGGAGTTGAGCGCCTCGCCCTCGTCGAGTACGCGACAATTCGCGGGAAATAATCCGGCCTGGCCAATTTGGCGAACGGCTTTCGCCGCGGCGAAGAAACTCGGGAACGGCACCGACGCGCCGATGCGAAACTTCGGACGATCCTGCAATCGCATCCACGCCTCGGTGATGATGCCGAGGATTCCCTCTGACCCGATGAACATGCGATCGGGACTCGGTCCCGCGCCCGAGCCGGGCAGCCGTCGCGACTCGATGACGCCGGTTGGCGTGATGACGCGCGTCGATTCCACGAAATCGTCGATGTGCGTGTAGTTGGTCGCGTAATGCCCGCCGGAGCGTGTCGCGATCCATCCGCCCAGCGATGAGAATTCGAACGATTGCGGATAGTGCCGCAGCGTGAGGTTGTGGGGTTTGAGCTGCGCCTCCAGATGCGGCCCGAGCGCGCCGGCCTGGATGCGTGCCGCGCGCGAGGCCTTGTCGACCTCCAATACGCGACTTAGATGCATTAGATCGATCGACACCGCGCCGCGATAGTCGCCCCCGCTCGGCGCCTCGACGCCTCCGACAACGCTGGAGCCGCCGCCATACGGCGCCGCAGCGATCTTCGCGCCGTCGCACCATTCGAGGATACGGATCACATCCTTCTCATCGCGCGGGAACGCGACCACATCGATCGGATTCGGATAGTAGCGACGAAACGCGCGGATGATATCGCGCGAGCCCTTACCATAGCTGTGTCCCGCGCGATCGTGCGTGCTGGTCGAGCAGATTTCCTTCAACGAATCGGGCGGCTGCACGCGCGGCGCGCGCAAATTGAGTTCGCTCTCTTTCGGTGGCGGCGTGAGGGTCAATTCGCCAAGTTCGAAGCGCTTCGCCATCCGCTCCGCCATATGCTTCTGCTGTTCGGGCGTTGGTCCCTGATCTTCGTAGCCCCATCCCCAGAATTTGCGCCTGCGTTCCGCCATCGCACGAACTCCTTTTGATGATCGCGCCTCGATTGTGCGCCGCGTCCGCGCCGATTTACAAATGATTGCGGCTTGCGTGCGCGTGTCAGCCACCGTATTGCTCAATGAACGAGGAGCGCTCTCATGAGTGAAGCTGCGATTTCCGCGAAGGATCCGCATCCGCGCAAACGCGCCTCGGTGCTCGGCACCGAGATGGCGTATGTCGACGTAGGCGCCGGCGATCCGGTCGTCTTCCTGCACGGCAATCCGACCTCGTCGTATTTGTGGCGCAACGTCATTCCGCATCTCAGCGATCGCGCGCGATGTCTCGCGCCGGATCTTGTCGGCATGGGCGACTCGGGAAAATCCTCGACCGGCGAGTATCGCTTCGTCGATCACGCGAAGCATCTCGATGCATGGTTCGATGCGCTCGCACTCAACCGGGGCGTCACGCTGGTGATTCACGACTGGGGATCGGCGCTCGGCTTTCACTGGGCGCATCGCCATCCCGATGCGATCAAGGGCATCGCGTACATGGAAGCGATCGTGCGGCCGATCAAATTCGTGGAATGGAACCAGCAGTCGGTGAATCTGTTCAAGGCGCTGCGCGGTCCCGCCGGCGACGACCTGATTTTGCAAAAGAACATCTTCGTGGAGCGCATTCTGCCCGGCAGCGTGATCCGCAGGCTCACCGACGAGGAGATGGCGGCATACCGGAAACCGTTTCTCGAGCCCGGCGAATCGCGCCGCCCGACGCTGACATGGCCGCGCCAGATCCCCTTCGAGGGCGACCCGGCGGACGTTTCCAACATCGTCGATGATTATTCGAAGTGGCTCGCGCAGAGCACGCTTCCGAAACTCTTCATCAATGCCGACCCGGGCGCGATTCTGATCGGCGCGCAACGCGAGTTCTGCCGCAAGTGGCCCAACCAGCGCGAGGTTACGGTGAAAGGCGTGCACTTCATCCAGGAAGACTCGCCGCATGAGATCGGCGCGGCACTCGCCGAGTGGTACGGGACATTATAAAGGAGCTCGCAGTGACGTATCCGAACCTGATTCTGGAAGTGAAAAATGGCGTCGCACATCTGACGCTGAATCGGCCCGAGGCCGCCAACGGCATCAACCTGGAGCTGGCCGAAGACCTCGACCATGCGGCGCGCAAGTGCGACGACGATCCGGCGGTGCGCGCGATTTTGATTACGGGCGCGGGAAAATTTTTCTGTGCGGGCGGCGACCTCAAAAGCTTCGCTGCCAAATCGGAAACCGACCTGCCTCGATACCTCGAAGAAGTCACCTCGCAT
>DATGKG010000446.1:0-4180 GCA_035294805.1 Binataceae bacterium (SeqCode)
CGAGCCCGGTCACCGCGAGGTTGTGGTTGTCGACGCCGCGAATGACGGTCTCCGTCCACGCCTTCGGCGGATAGGTCTCCGATACGATGTGCACGTCGCGCATGACCGCTCTTCCTATCAAGCAGCCGCTTGCATCGCCAATGGTGCCGGTGCGTATTTGGGGATGGGGCTCACGGACGATGCGTGAAACCGTCCAAATGACCGGCAGCGAGCGCGCGCTTCATGTGCTCAACCGGCTCGCGTTCGGGCCGCGACCCGGCGACTTCGAGCATGTCCGCGCGATCGGCCCCGAGGCCTGGATCCATCAGCAACTGAATCCTGAATCGATTGAGATTCCATCGTCGCTGGTCGAGCGCGTGCATGATTTCCGCACGCTGCATATGACGCCGGCGGCGCTGTTCGTCGAATATCAGCGCCCGATCCAGATGGCGCGCCGCACGAATCGCGACGACAAGGACGATCAGAAGGAGCTGCGCAAGCGCGCGAGCATCGTTATTGGCGAGGCGGTCGAGGCGCGCCTCATCCGCGCAATCGAAGGTCCGCGCCAGTTGCAAGAAGTGCTGACCGCGTTCTGGTTCAATCACTTCAACATCTTCGCGGGCAAGGGTTTGTGCGATGTCTGGACCGGCTCGTTCGAACAGGAAGCGATCCGGCCGCATACGATGGGACGCTTTCGCGATCTGCTCGGCGCCACCGCGCGTCATCCCGCGATGCTGTTCTATCTCGATAACTGGCAGAATACCGCGCCGGGCGCGCCCGGTTCGAAGGGCAAGTTCGAGGGCATCAACGAGAACTACGCGCGCGAGCTGATGGAGCTCCATACGCTCGGCGTCAACGGCGGATATACCCAGAACGACGTCATCGCGCTCGCGCACATCCTCACCGGATGGGGATTGCCGCGGCCCGGTGGTAATGGTGGTGGCGGCGCGCGTCCCAGCATGGACGACGGCGTCGAGGTTTTCCGCAATGGTCCCTTCATGCGCCGCCGCATGAATCGCTTCGATGCGCGGCCATCCTACGCGAGCGGCGCCGCGTTCTACTTCGATGCAGACCGGCACGACTTCAGCCGCAAGGTGCTGCTCGGCCATACCATCGAGGGCGGCGGCGAGAGCGAGGTCGAGCAGGCGCTCGATTTGCTCGCGCGTCATCCGTCTACCGCGAAACATATCAGCTATCAGCTCGCGCAATACTTCGTCGCCGATGAGCCTCCGCCGGAACTCGTCGCGCGGATGGCGTCGCGCTACGCGCAGACCGACGGCAACATCCGCGAGGTTCTCGCGACGATGTTTGCGAGCGAGGAATTTTGGGACCCGCGCAACTTCCGCGCGAAGTACAAAACTCCGTATGAGTACGTGATTTCGTCGGTGCGCGCGGCCGGTGTGCAGGTCACCAATTTTCGTCCGCTCGCGGGCACCATGCAGTTGCTGGGCATGCCGCCCTACGGATGCCTGACGCCCAACGGCTACTCGAACACGCAGGACGCGTGGCTGAATCCCGATTCGATGATGGCGCGCCTCAGCTTCGCGACCGCGCTCGGCAACGGAAGTCTTCCGCTCGAGCAGCCGCCGTTCGATCCCGATGCCGACGACAATCGCGGCTATTTCAACAAGAAGGGCACCAGCAGCATCAAGCTGGATACGAACCCATCGCGGCCGGGCCGCAAAATGGATCCGCTCGACGCGCCCGCGCTGGCGGCGGGGCTCGGGAATGCATTCTCCGTGAAAACGCAGGGGGCGATCGAATCGGCGCCGCCGCAGCTTCGCGCCGCGCTGGTGCTCGGGGCGCCGGAATTCATGATGCGGTAGGAGTCGGAGTGAACCACCAAGGCACAAAGACACAAAGTTCAGACCAGGATGCGGGCCGCAGCGGCCCTGCTCGGATTCCTATCTGTGCCCCTTCCACTTTAGGGGAAGGGGTTAGGGGTTAGGTCCGATGAACCAACCGAAGAAAAGTCGAATCGGGCGCCGCGAATTCCTCCGCCGCGCCGCGCTGCTGTCCGCCTCCGGCGTGATCCTGCTCGGCCCGAATGCGTGGGCGGCGCACGCACTCGAGGGCGATTCCAGCAAGAAACGCATCGTCGTGATCTTCCTGCGCGGTGCGGTCGACGGTCTGAACGTCGTCGTCCCGCATGGCGAGCCGAATTACTACGATGCGCGTCCGACCATCGCGATTGGCGGGCGCGGAGGCGAGGGCGGCGTGCTGAACCTCGACGGGTTTTTCGGACTGCATCCGGCGCTCGCGTCGATGATGCCGTATTGGAAAGACGGCACGCTCGCGTTCATCCACGCGTGCGGCTCGCCCGATCCGACGCGCTCGCATTTCGATGCGCAGGATTTCATGGAGAGCGGCACCCCTGGCATCAGGGCTACAAACGATGGATGGCTGAATCGCACGCTGGCGGTAATGCCGGGAAGTCACAGCCCGACCGAAGCGCTCAGCCTCGGCGCGACGGTGCCGCGTATCCTCGCCGGCAAAATGGCGGTCGCGAACATGCCGCTGGGACGCGCGGCCGCGCGCCCGCTGCCGCTCGATCGGCCGGTCGTCGAGGTCGCGTTCGATCGAATGTATGACGGCAGCGACGCGCTTAGCAAAACCTACAGGGAAGGGCGCGAGGCCCGTACGCATCTGATGTCGGATCTCGAGCAAGATATGAAGGAGGCGAACGGCGGCGCGCCCAGTCCGAATGGCTTCAGCGACGATGCCGACCGGCTCGCGAAGCTGATTCGCCGCGACCCCGGCATCCGCATCGGATTCCTCGCGCTCGGCGGATGGGACACGCACGTCAATCAGGGCGGCGCGTCGGGCCAGCTCGCGGGACATTTGAAGCCGCTCGGCGAAGGCCTCGCGCATTTCGCTGAGGCGCTCGGGCCAGCATACTGCGATACCGTCGTGATCGTGATTTCCGAATTCGGCCGCACCATGCATCAGAACGGCAACGGCGGCACCGACCATGGGCATGGCAACGTGATGTGGGTGATGGGCGGTCCGGTGCGCGGACAGAAAATTTACGGCCGATGGCCCGGGCTATCGACGGATGAACTTTACCAGGAGCGCGACCTCGCGGTGACGACGGACTTTCGCGATCCGCTCGCGACGATTCTCACATCGCACATGGGTTTGCAGGACGCGCAGATGACAAAGGTGTTCCCGGGTTGTCCCACCTCGAACGGCCACGCCGCAGGCATCATTCGGACTTAGCCAATCGCGGACGCTCATCGGAGCCGTCGCGCTGGACGGTGCGCCAGTAGCCCCACGGGAAGTGGACCAGCTCCAGCTTCATGCCGTCGGGATCCGCGAAGAACACCGCATAATAGTTCGCGCCGTATTGCGGATACTCCGCGGGCGCATCGAGGATCGGAAGATTTTCGCGCATCAGGAAGCGATGGAATTCATCGATCGCGCCACGGCTCTTCGCCTTAAACGCGAGATGATGAAAACCGACGCGATAGCGATTGAACGCGGCGCCGCGTTCCGACTCCGCCGCGGGACGAATCGCGAAACTGATGTGCGCGTTGGCCCATCGGATGTTGTTGCGATCGTTGTCGGGCAGGCGCTTGAACCCGAGCGCCGGCATCACCTTGTCATAGAAGGCAGTCGACCGCGCGAGGTCGTTGACCGTCACATCGATATGCTCGATGCCGAGAACCTCAACAGCTTCCATACTTCGAATGATGGCGCGCGCGAGGTTGCCATGACAATCGACGCGCGGGAAGATTCCGCATCATGGAATACGACCTCATCATTCGCGGCGGCACTATCGTCGACGGCAGCGGCGCGCCGCGCATCAAATCCGACCTCGCACTGAATGGCGGAAAAATCGCCAAATTGATTCCTCTGGTGGAGTCGCATCAGGCGACCTCCGCGCGCGAGGTCGATGCGACCGGGCTCATCGTCGCGCCCGGCTTCATCGATATGCATTCGCATTCGGACTGGGTGATTCCGATTCCCGAGCACGCCGCGATTCTGCGTCCCTTCCTGATGCAGGGCGTGACCACGTTTGTCGGCGGCAACTGCGGATTTTCCGCCGCGCCGATCCGGCCCGATCGCGCTGATATGCTCAACGCCTCGGCGCAGATGCTTTCCGAACGGCCGTTCCAATGGCAGTGGCGCGAGGTCGCGGAGTTAGGCGCGCATCTGAAGCGCCAGGGGCTCGCGATGAACGTCGCGCATCTGGCCGGCC
>DATGKG010000447.1:0-18619 GCA_035294805.1 Binataceae bacterium (SeqCode)
GACTACCGGCAGCGACTTCGCGGATCTGCTCGGAGTGGGAGGCGGAGCGACCACGCTGGCTCTCAACACACAGCCTTCATCATCCGAACCGATGGCGCACAGGTTCGTGGGTCCGATCGGACGCCATTCCTTTGCGGTGGAGATTTTACGCGACGGAAAAAACGAAGAAACTGTGTCGTTTGTATCCGCCGGCGCCAACGGAGTTTCAAGCCGTCAGGACTCTTCGATGGCGGCGCCGGCTGCACCTCAAACCTCGGTCGTGCCCGCGACCCCAGATAATCCCGGTGCTGCGAGCGTGACCGGTGCTGCGGGTGCCCCGACCCCGCAAGAAGCCCCACCGTCGGCATCGTATGTGCCGGTGCCAAAGACTCTGGAGGTGCCTAAATGAATTTTCGCGGCAGAAAAATGCGGATCGCGATGCAAGATCGAAGTCTATCCACGACTGCCGTCGCCGCGGGATTTCTTTTGGCGGCGCCGCTCGCTCTTGCCGTGGCGCTGCCGCTGCACGCGGCGTCTGCGCCCCAGTTAGAGAGCATCAGTTTGAATGCGGGGCAGACCCAGGTTATCGACCATCTCGCGAAGGGTTCGAAGCCGACTATTCGCGTCATCGACAATCCTCATGCGCTGGTCATTCATGACGAGACGCCCGGCCAGGTTGTGCTGCTTGGCGCCGAGCGCGGGCAATGGGAAGTTACCGTAACTCGCGACGACGGCGCGCGGATCGCGTATCGCGTCAATGTCGCGGCAGTTTCCAACGGCCCGGCAAGCGTCGACCCCGGAACCTATCCGGTGGCGGCGTCTGATGCGGCCTCGACCAACCCGCCGCCCGATTCAGCGACGAACATGCCGGCGTATCGTGTAGATGCTTTCTCCTCCGATGATGAGCCGCCCGTAAAATCCGCGCCCAGCAACCTTCAGCAGCCGGTGCAATTACCGATAAATACCCAGCCGGTAAAGTCGTATCGCAGCGATCCAATCGTGCGCGACGAAGGGCCACCGGTATCGCTCAGCCATAACTACTTGCCCGACGAAGTGATTTCGGTAATGAACGGTGGTTCGGAGATCATCGATTTCAGGCATCGCCTGAAGCGGATCTCGATCGCGGACAGCACCGTCGCCGACATCCAGGTCACCAGCCCCTACCAGCTCAATCTGATTGGACACAAACCCGGCTTCACTACTCTCACGGTATGGGACGATCAGGGCCACTACGTGGAACGTCAGGTCCGTATCGATCCGGGCGGGAAGCAGCAGGTGATGCTGAACGTGATCGTGGCCGAGCTCGATCGCACCAGGCTCGAGAACCAGGGCATCGATCTGTCCATCGCGTTGCCGAAATCGGGGCTCTCGCTCTCGAGTTTGGCCGGGTCGGTCGCGACTCCATATGGTCCGACCTCACTACTCCAGGGTGGGACCAGCGCAATCTCCGGCGTCGCTCCTCCCGGCGGCGAGCTCCTGCCGTTACTGCTTTCGAGCACTATGACGTATGGGCTGGCGACCGCGAGCACCAATTATGCGACCCAGACGTTCTTCCAGTTTCTGGAGACGCACAACCTCGGGCGCATTCTCGCGCAGCCGCATCTGCTGGCCAACTCGGGTCAGAGCGCATCCTTCCTGTCCGGCGGTGAAATTCCAATCGTGCTCGCGCAGGCGCTCAACACCTCGATCGTGTTCAAGGAGTTCGGCACCAAGATCGATTGCCGTCCGACCGTGATCGGCCGCCACGAAATCGAATTGTTGGTGAAAACCGAAGTTTCCGAACCCGACTTCGCGCATGGGGTGGCGCTGTTCGGTTTCACGGTGCCGGCCTTCGTGACGCGCAAAGCCGACACCCTGGTCCGTCTCATGGACGGCCAAACCCTGATCATCGCGGGACTCCTCCTGCGCACTCGCAATGCGGTGGTGAGCAAGGTTCCTTATCTCGGCGATCTTCCATACGCCGGAGCACTCTTCCGCAACACCAGCTGGGAGGACGAGCAGACCGACCTGGTGATGTCGGTGCAGCCCGAAATCGTCAGCGCTTTGCCGCCCAATGCGCAGGTGTTCGAACCGTCCCAGCGCGGACCGCTGACTGACGACGAAGTCCGAACCCAGCGACTGGCTACCCCCGACGCGTCGCGCCCGCGGTTCTAATTGACGAAGGAGTTTTCGTGCCATCAATCGATGTGAATAACGCGAAGAAGGCCACCCTGCGAATCGATGTCGTGGGTCACGCGCCGGAGCTTCGCGAGGCGGTCATCGAGGCACTCTCGAGAGTCACCGAACCGACGCTGCAGCTGATCGAGCCTGAGCAAAATGGCGGCGCAGATTCCGTGAACGAACCGACTGACGTTGCGATGGTCCTGTTCAACGGCGACGACGACAGGTCGATCCAGTACCTGGAAAGCCAGTCCAACCTGAAGCCACGCCCCACGCTATTTGGGCTGCTAAATGAGCGCTCCCCCGGATTGATGAAGCGCGTGATTCGCGCCGGCGCCGACGAGCTGCTCTTCATGCCCCTCGATCCGGGCGATCTCACGCGTGCGCTCCTGCAAGTCAGCGAAACCCGCGTCCGCGCGGTGCGCCATGATGGCGGCAAGGTGATTTCGCTGGCCAGCATCGTGGGCGGCGTCGGAGTCAGCTCGATGGCGGCGAACCTGGCTCTGGCGTTGCGTTACCGGCTCGACAAACGCGTCGCTTTGCTCGACCTCGATCTGCAAACCGGCGCGCTCGCGGTGGTGCTCAACCTCGAGCCCGAGCTGACCATCATGCCGCTATGCAGGCTGGATAAAAAACTCGACTCGATCCAGCTCGAAGCGGTGCTCACCAAGCATCCCTCGGGCGTGTATCTGCTCGCGGCGCCGAAGCGGATCGAAGAAGGCGAGCTGGTTTCCGATAGCACGATCGGCGCGGTGATCGATTCGATGCGCGACATGTTCGACTACGTCATCATCGACTGCGGACATCATCTCGACGAAAATTCGGTCGCTGCCTGGGAACGCTCCAATCATCTTCTTTACGTACTGAATCAATCCGTCACTTCGGTTCGCTCGGCGTGGCGATTCGTCGATCTGTTCGAGCGCCTCAACCTGGCGGTTGAACCGCACTACGTACTCAATCGCTTCGACCCCGCCCACAACATCACGCAGAAGCAGCTGGAGGGCACGCTCGGCCGTCCGATGTACGAGACGATTGCGCGCGAGGACAAACCGCTCGAACTCGCCGAACTGAGCGGCAAGGACTTGTGGCAGGTCGCCGCGGCGTCGGCGCTGGTGAAGTGCTTCGAGGCGCTCGCGTGCCGGATTGCCAACATCGAGATCGTCAAGCACGACAAGCGCTTCATGGCGCGCCTGTTTTCCGCATTCGGCGCGCAGGCGTGAGGTAATAACCGATGGGACTTGCTGACCGACTGGGACACAAAAACGCCAACGGCGCGCGAAATGGCGACTCCGACGCCAATGCGCCGAGCTCGCTGATCGCGGCCGCCCCCAAACGCAAGGTTGACCTGCTCTCCGAAGGAGCGCGCCGGCTCAAGGTAAAAGTTCATAACCGGCTGTTCGAGACGATCGATATCTCGAAGCTGGAATCGCTCGATCCGTCGCTGGTTTCCGCCAAGGTCATCGCCGCCATTACCGACATTCTCAGCGAAGACGGACGTCCGTTGACCGATGTCGATCGCGACCGTCTGGTGCAGGAGATCAAAAACGAGCTGCTCGGCTTAGGCCCGCTGGAGCCGCTGCTGCGCGATGAAGCGGTCACCGACATCATGGTCAATGGAGCGCATCAGGTTTACATCGAGAAAGGCGGCAAGCTCCATCTCACTGACGTGCAGTTCTACGACGACCAGCATCTGATGCTGATCATCGATCGCATCGTGTCGCGAGTGGGACGGCGGGTCGATGAAGCATCGCCCAAGGTCGATGCGCGTCTGCCCGACGGTTCGCGTATCAACGCGATCATCCCGCCGCTCGCGATCGATGGTCCGTCGCTCTCGATTCGCCGTTTCGGCCGCAAGCGTTACGACATCGCCGGCCTGGTCGAGAAGGGCACGGTGACGTGGGAGATGGTCGAGTTTCTGATGGCGGTGGTGCGCGCGCGCCTCAACCTTCTGGTATGCGGCGGGACCGGCTCGGGCAAAACCACGATGCTCAATTGCCTCTCCGCGTTCGTTCCCGAGAACGAGCGCATCGTGACGATCGAGGATTCCGCCGAGCTATCGCTCCAGCAGCCGCATGTAGTGCGCCTGGAAACGCGTCCCGCCAACATGGAAGGGAAGGGCGAAGTGACGCAGCGCGACCTGGTGAAGAACGCGCTGCGCATGCGTCCCGATCGCATCGTGGTCGGCGAAGTTCGCGGCGCCGAAGTCTTCGACATGTTGCAGGCGATGAGTACCGGCCACGACGGATCGATTGCCACCATCCATGCCAACAGCGCGCGTGAATGCCTCGGGCGCCTCGAAATGATGATGCTGCTGTCCGGCTTTCCGATTCCGCAGCGCGCGATGCGCCAGCAGGTCGCGTCCGCGGTCAACATGATCGTCCACGTCTCGCGGCTGTCCGACGGCTCGCGCAAAGTGATGAAGATTTCGGAAATCTCGGGGATGGAAGGCGAGATGATCATGATGCAGGACCTGTACGAATTTACCCGCACCGATGGCGGAGCCGACGGCTCGATACTCGGCCACTATGCGCCGACCGGAATTCGCTCGACCTATGCGCGGCGTCTCGAAATCGCCGGATACAAACCCGACACGCGGCTCATCCGCACCGCAGAGGCGTAATCGCGATGCTGCTGTTTGGCTTCCTGATATTCGTGATGTTGTTCAGCCTGGGCGGCTACTTCGTGATGAGCCATGGCCGCCCGCAGTTCGCACGTCAACTGGAAAATCGGCTCAGCCGCCCCGAAGTGGCGAGCGAGGAAATTCTGCGCGAAGGACTCAAGCCGGAGCGCGGCGCCGGGGGGCGCTGGGGGGGGCTTTATAATCTCGGCGTGATGCAGAAGCTGGAGGAAAGTCTCTGGCAGGCCGGCATCTACCGCCGCGTCAGCGACGTGCTGCTGCTGATGCTGTTGCTATTCGGCGCGGGCGCGCTGATCGGCGCCGGTATGTGGCAGGCTCCCGCGCTTGCGCTCGCGCTTGGCGGCCTGCTCGCGCTGTTGCCGGTGCTTTATATCCGGGTCAAACGCAAGCGACGGCTCAAGCGCTTTGTGCAGCAACTTCCCTTCGCTCTCGACCTCATGAAGTCTTCGCTGGAGGCCGGACACTCGCTACTGCGCGGACTGCAGGTCGTGGTCGCCGAATTCCAGGATCCCATCGCGACCGAGTTCCGTTCCGTCATCGAGCAAACCCGCCTTGGCCTTCCACTTCCGCGTGCGCTGGAGGAGATGCTCAAGCGCGTTCCCGACGACGACCTGCGCCTGCTGATCGTAGCGGTGCGTGTTCAGTCGGAAGTCGGCAGCAGCCTCGCCATCATCATCGAGCGGCTGGCGGAAATCGTGCGCATTCGGCAACGCCTCGGACAGCAGATTAAATCGCTGACCGCGCAGGCGAGGATGAGCGGATGGGTGGTGGCCGCGCTTCCGGTCGTCATCCTTGCGGCGTTCAGCGTTATTCAGCCGTCGTACACCCATACTTTGTTCTATGACCCCGCGGGCCAGCGCCTGTTGAAGATCGCCGCGACGCTGGACATTCTCGCGTTCCTGTCGATCCGAAAGCTGTTGAAGGTCAAATATTGATATGTCGCCGTTGATGTTAGGCATCGTAATTTTTGTCTTGCTCGTGGTCGTGGTGGTTTGTATCTCGACTGCGATGGTGGAGCGCTCGAGCGCGTTCGAGGACCGGCTCACCGAGATGGGCGCGCGGATGCGGGTCGCATATGGAGCGCTGGACCCGCAGGAGATCGAAAGACCAAACGTCGCGCATGCATTGTTCAGATGGGCGCTGAAAAAAGTTCCTGAACCGAAGCTGGATACGCCGGAAGTCGCGAAAGTCGCGAAGATCATGGTGCAGGCGGGATATCGGGGCCCGCACGCGATGCACGTCTTTACGCTGATTCGTATCTCTGCGGCGGTAGGCGTGACTCTCGCCGGCCTCGGACTCAGCGAGTTCCTGGGATGGTCCGGCATGCGTCCCATTATGATGATGATTGGAGGCGCGGCGCTGGGTGCGTGGTTGCCGCTGCAAATCGTGAGCCATCGCGCGCGCAGCCGTAAAAACGAAATCTCCAGCCAGCTCTCCAACGTCCTCGACCTGCTGGTGGTATGCGTCGAGGCCGGGCTCGGCATCGCGGAAGCGATCAAGATGGTCGGTTCCGAATCGGATCGCCAGGGTCAGCTCATCGGACGCGAACTGGCGATGGTTTCGGCGGAGCTGAATGCCGGCACCGGGCTGGGCTTCGCGCTGCGAGCGCTCGCCGATCGCACCAATGTCGAAGACATCAAGCCGCTGGCGGCCACCATGATTCAGAGCGAGCAGCTTGGCTCGCGAATGGGTCCTGCGCTGCGCGCGCTCTCCGACAGCCTGCGCAGCTCGCGGCGGATGCGCGCAGAAGAAGCGGCGCAGAAGACCACCGTCAAAATAATGTTTCCGCTGGTGTTTTTCATCTTGCCCGCGATGATGATCGTGATCGTCGGCCCCGCGATGATGCAAATCATTCGCGCGATGACGCAGAGCGCCGGTTGATTTCTGCCCGCGTACCCACTTGACGTTACTCGCTCGCAGACATAACTGGATTGATGGTGGATGCGACGATCCAAAAAAATCGGGCGGTCGAATTGTGGCGCGAGGGCTACAACCATCACACCCGTGCCTTCGCACTAGCCGGTGGTAAATGCGATAGCGAAGCGGCCGACGAGCTCAGCGCCGCCGTCAGCCTGTACTCGCAATCGATCGAAATTTTTCCCACCGCCGAAGCCTACACCTTTCGCGGCTGGGCGTACTGTCACTACGGGCGCATCGATGACGCGATCGAAGAGTGCAAGCGCGCGATCGAAGTCGATCCCGAGTTCGGCAATCCCTACAACGACATCGGCGCCTATCTCATTCGGAAGGGCGAGCCTGACGCCGCGATCGAATGGCTCGAACGCGCCAAGAGCGCGCCCCGCTACGACCCGCGCCACTTCCCGTTCATGAATCTCGGCCGTCTCTATGCGGGGAAAGGGATGGTGCTGCAGGCGATCGCGGAATTCGAAGAGGCGCTGCGGCTCGCGCAGCGCGAGGGCGGCGACGCCAACGCAATCGCTTCGATCAGCGATCAACTGCGCACGCTGCGTGCGTCGCTCAACTAGCGAGACTCTCGAATTTTAAGAAGAGCGCAAGAGCTTGAAATGAGACCCGAAGGGGGCGCGAAGCGCCGCGCCGCAGGCGCTCGCGAGGCGGAGCGCAGCGGAGTCGAGCGGACGTTAAAATGCTGAAGGCAGGCGACATGGCGCCCGATTTCGCCGCCCAGTCGCATCAGGGCGCGAAAGTTGCGCTCTCCAGTTTTCGCGGCAAGAAAGTCCTGCTGTGGTTTTATCCCGAGGCCGACACGCCCGGATGTACGCTGGAGGGGCGCGGCTTTCGCGACCATCAGGAATATTACGACGACAACGGCATCCAGATTGTTGGCGTCAGCTTCGATGACACCGATCGCAACGCGGCCTTCGCGCAGAAGTATGATTTCAAGTTTCCGCTGCTGAGCGACGTCGATCGCAAAATCGCGCTTGCCTACGGCGCGTGTTCGGATCCGAAAACGCAGCACGCCGAACGCGTTAGCTTCCTCATCGATGCGGAAGGGAAAATCGCACGCGTTTACGATCACGTCGATCCGCGCGATCATCCGGCGCGCGTGCTCGCTGAAATCCTCGACGTGTAGCGCAGATGAAGGTTGAAACCGTTCTCTTCGACCTCGATGAAACCTTGATCGAGGAGGAGGCGTCGAATGATGCCTCCGCGCTGGCGGCGTGCGCGCTGGCGCATCAACGTCACGGCGCCGATGTAAATCTGATCCTCAAGGCGCTGCGCGCGCATTCGCTCGAACTCTGGCGTGCGGGTCCGGCGCTGGAATACTGCCGCGACATCGGCATCAGCGCGCGCGAGGGTCTGTGGGGCGCGTTCACCGGCGATGCGTCGTCGCATCTGAAAATTCTGCGCGAATGGATCCCCGGCTATCGTCTCGACGCGTGGAAGCGCGCGCTCGCCGCCGTCGCGATCGATGATGCCGCGATGGCGCACGAGATGGCGGAGATTTTTCTCGCCGATCGCAAGCAGCGCCACGTGGTGTTTCCCGAATCGCGCGCGGTGCTCGCGAATCTGCGCTCGCGCGTCAAACTCGGCATGATTACTAACGGCGCATCCGACATCCAGCGCGAGAAAATCCTCGGCTCGGAGCTGGCGGAATTCTTCGATGTTATCCTCGTCTCCGGTGAGGAAGGATTCGGCAAGCCGAAGCCGGAGATCTTTCGCCTCGCGATCGATCGACTGGGCGTGGATGAATCATCGGCGGTGATGATTGGCGACAGCCTCGCGCGCGATATCGCGGGGGCCGCCGGTGTAGGAATCAAAACCATCTGGGTGAATCGGCTCGGCCGTGAAGGCTCGGATCGATTTCCGATGCCGGACGCTGAGGTGCGCGATTTGTACGGACTACCCGGGCTGATCGAGGCGACTTTCTAAAGTCTCGCCGCTCCGTTGTGGAACAACTGTCGCATCAATGTGATGACATTAGAGTTATATCTGTTCCACAACAAGTCACGCTATATGTGCCGATTCCAGCAACGCGTTCATCGCGCGACCGATACCAGGATTTAGTGTCCCACGATCGTTCGCGACGTACGGCCCGCTGTTTGCTCATCTGTATCAGCGGGGGCACGATCACCCGCATCGTGTGATCGACAGCTGTGCTTCCCCCACCCAATGGAGAATCACAGTGGAAAACCTGACACACGATAAAATAATGCTCTCCTCACCGCATGAGCCTGCCAATTGGATTCCGGTCGAAGCGCTGTCCGCAGGCGCCGAACAGATTGGCGGAATGGTCGTCCGCTCGGAGCAGATGCGCAGCATCGTCAAGACGCTGGTACGCCTCGGGCCGCACAATCAGACCGTACTGATTGAAGGCGAGTCGGGGACCGGCAAGGAACTTATCGCATGGGCGTTGCATAGCTTTGGCACTCAACCCGATCGGCCCTTCGTCACGTTCAATTGTTCCAACCTGGTCGATACGTTGGCGGAGGCGCAGCTTTTCGGCCACGTCAAAGGCGCGTTTACCGATGCGCGCGAGGACTCGCTGGGATATTTTCGCTCCGCCGATGGCGGCACGCTGTTTCTCGATGAAATCGGCGAGCTGCCCCTGAACTTGCAACCCAAGTTGCTGCGCGCGGTGGAAAGTCATGAGATCCAGCCGGTCGGTTCCACCAAGATCTATAAGGTGGCGATTCGCCTGGTCGCGGCGACCAATCGCGATCTCCGCGCGATGATGAAGGCCGGCCAGTTCCGCGAGGATCTTTTCTATCGCCTCAGCTCGGCGGTGCTGCTGGTTCCACCGCTGCGCGAGCGCGCGGTCGCCATACCATGCTTCATCGCGCATTTCATCGAACGTTACGATCAGTTGTTCGGAAAGAAGGTTCGCTACCTCTCGCGCGAGGCGCTGGACGCGCTGTGCAGCTACGCATGGCCCGGCAATATCCGCGAGCTGGCGCATGTGATGGAGACCGCGGTAATCATGACCGATGCCGATCGGCTCACGATAAACGATTTGCCCGCACACATAGCGGTCCGGCAGACTTCAGCGCTCGCATTGGTGCAGCCTCCATTCGGCGATCCGGAGGTCGATCGGGTGGTGATGCCCGCGCGCGGAAAATCTTTGGATTGGACCGCGTGCGAGGACTCCCAGCTGCTGCTCGACAACGTGATCAAGAAGGCGCTGCTCCGATCGCTCGAACAGACGCAGGGCAATCGCCGTCGCGCCGCCGATTTGCTTGGAGTGTCACGCTCGACGCTGTATCGGATGCTCGCGCGCTATGAGCTATGCGACAAGACGGACGGTGGTACGGACGCGAGCGAGTCTCCGGCCGCATCAACCGCCACGATGCTGGGCGTTTAATGAGACATGGCCAACAAAGTGTCACGGAGTCATAAAGTCGTCGCCCTCGCTGCTCACAGGTTGATGATGTTCGCAAACTGAGAGCTTTGTTGTTCCACGTTTGGTGCTCTGTACTGGCGCACCATTTGCTTTCTCATACCGTTGCACAGGTCGTACTCGGATTTCATCCCACTCTGCGACAGGTTTGGGTCGGAAGGGAAGCAAAAGTGGAACAGCCTCTTCAAGATTCTGAGACAACTCCCGACCCTCGCCCCAGCGAATGGGTCGCGGTGGAAAAGCTCTCCGACCAGGCCGAGAACGTCGGCGGGATGGTTGTCGCGTCAGAAGATCTTCGCAAAATCCTCAAGACCATCACCCGGTTCGGTCCCTATCGCCAGACGGTGCTCATCGAGGGTGAATCGGGTACCGGAAAGGACCTGATCGCTCGCGCGCTGCATAATTTCAGCACCGAGCCCAACGGCCCCTTCGTTACCTTCAACTGCTCCAACCTGGTGGCAACTCTGGCCGAGGCGCAACTGTTCGGCCATGTGAAGGGCGCCTTCACCGATGCGCGCGAAGATGCGCTCGGATATTTTCGCTCCGCCAATGGCGGCACGCTGTTCCTCGATGAAATCGGCGAGCTGCCGCTCAATCTGCAACCGAAGCTGCTACGCGCGGTTGAGAATCGCGAGATTCAGCCGGTCGGTTCCTCGCATGTGTTCAAGGTCAACCTGCGCCTGATCGCGGCGACCAATCGCGATCTGCGTGAGATGATGAAGAAGGGCGAGTTTCGCGAAGACCTATACTACCGCCTCACTTCCGCCGCGATCACTATTCCACCGCTGCGCAAACGCGCCGAGGCGATTCCGAGCTTCATCGCGCATTTTATCGAACGCTACAACAAGCTGTTCGGCAAGGACGTGAAGTACGTCTCCGCCGACGCCATCAGCGCGATGTGTCGTTATCCGTGGCCGGGCAACATTCGCGAACTCGCGCATGTCATCGAGACCGCGGTGCTGATGACCGATCTCGATCGACTCACGCTTTCCGATCTGCCTGCGCAGATTTTGACGACGCCGAATGACCCCGATGCGCCGCTGCCGGCACCCGCGCCTTTCGCGGATCCCGCAGTTGCGAAGTTACTCAATCCATCTTCGCAGCCGCTGACGGCGCCGGATTGGGGGTTGCCGGACAAATCGCCGCTGCTGCTCGACGACGTCATCAAGAAAACTCTGGTGCGCTCGCTCCAACAGAGCGGCGGCAATCGGCGTCGCGCGGCCGACCTGCTGGGCGTTTCGCGCTCGACGCTTTATCGGATGCTGGCGCGCTATGAACTCGAGGACGGCGCCCGCAATCGTGCGATGGAGACCGGGATCGCGATCTAGGTGGACTGACACATACCGCAGAAGTCTATGCTACGAATAGATGATGACGCGCCTCATCGTCATCGTGATGATCACTATCGCGTCGCTTGCCGCTGCGCTTGCGGCGCGCGCTGCCGGTCCGAATCAGACTCCACCTCCCGAACTGATCCAGCTCGAACGCGAGGTCTCGCTTAAAATGGCGCATGCGCGCGACGAGGGCTATACCGATACCTCGCGGCGCAAAACTCTCGCCGACGCCGAAAAGGTCGACGCCGAGGCCGAGAAGGCGATCAAGGATGGAGAATTCGAGCGCGCCGAGAATGACCTCCTGCAGGCCAAGGTGTTGTTGCACAATTTGGGTCTCTGACGGAAACTGGCGAGGGTTGGCGCGCCATGAATCTTCTTACCGTCGAACGACCGGGAAACCTCCTCGCGGAGTGCGAGCGCGGGTACGGATATGAACGCTGAACGAACTAACGAAACAAACCCAAATGATCGAGCAAGATCAATGACTTTCCAACCGCAATGAGATCTGGAAGCGAATCTGGAATAGGGTCGAAGCGTAAAAACAAACCCACCACGAATTACCGGGGAAAGAATCCAGCGTACTTCGCAGGAAACTTCGAATGTGCAAAAACGAACCCATTACGATGATCCCGATCGATAGCCCTCCATGTCGAAAAGTGAAAAAACAAACCCATTCGATCCTTAAGCCGAATGACTATCGAGGACTTAGATTTACATAACCGAAGCCACCGCGAGACATCTCGAGCGGCGGTCTGAACGCTATGCGAAGGACCTCAATAATAAAGCGAACAACAATATTACCGACATGATGTCGACAAAGCATGACTAATCCCGACCAAATCTGGACCGAGGCGCTCCGCGTGCTCGAACTAGGCAAGCCTTTCGTCCTTGCCACCGTCGTCAATGTCCGCGGATCCACGCCGCGCGAGGTCGGCGCCAAGATGATCGTTCGTGACGACGGCCAGTTCGGCACCATCGGCGGCGGATGTGGCGAGGCCGAGGTCTTCCGCAAAGCTCGTGTATTACTTGAAGAACGTGCCGAGGCGCGGCTGGCGGAGGTCGACCTTACCGGCGACTTCGATCAGCAGGAAATCGGCACCTGCGGTGGCATCATGGATGTCTTCATCGACCGATGGGCGCCCGAGGCGGACCTGCCGCTCGCAAAGAAGTTGGCCGATGCCGCGGAGCATAGCCGTCCCGCCGCGCTGCTCACCGTCGTCGATGGAGGAGCGCGCGGAAGCCGCATCGGAGCGCGCACTGTAATTGATCCCGCGCAGCATGATGTCTCCGCGCTCGCGCCGGTGGGCCTCGATGCTTTCGCGATGGATCAAGTCGCCGAGCGCGCGGCCGATTCGCATGCCGGCCTGGTCGAGGTGGGTGAGAGCGGGCTGCATCACACGACGCGCATCGAATCCAACGGCTCGCCGCGCATCTTCATCGATCCGATAGCGGGCGCGCAGCGACTTATCATCGTGGGCGCGGGCCATATCGCGCAGCCACTCGCCGCGATGGGCTCGATGCTCGGCTTCCACGTGACCGTGATCGACGACCGTCATCAGTTCGCCAACCGCGAGCGCTTCCCGACCGCGAACGACATCATCGTCAAGCCGTTTAAGCAGGCGATCGATGGGCTCCGGCTCGACAAGCATTGCTTCCTGGTCTCGGTCACGCGGGGGCACGCCTACGATGAAGAAGCGGTCGCGGCAGCGCTGCGCCAGCCATGCGGATTCGTTGGGATGATCGGCTCGCGACGCCGCGTGCGCACCACCCTCGATCGGTTGGCTGAGGCGGGCATTGCGCGTGAGCGCACCGAGGACGTGCATGCGCCCCTGGGCCTGGACATTGGGGCCGAGACGCCCGAGGAGATCGCGGTGGCCATCATTGCGGAGATCATCCGCGAACGCCGGACCGGCGTGCGCGACCTCGTCACGATGGGCGTGAAGTCAGGCCGGCTCAAGCGCAATCCGTGATCCAAGGCATCCTGCTGGCTGCCGGCGAGTCGCGCCGGATGGGCTATCCTAAACCATTACTTAAAACTGATAACGGCGAGACCTTCGTCGCGCATCTCGTCCGGCTGATGCTTCCGGTCGTGGCGCGGCTGATGGTGGTGGTCGGGGCGCACGCCGACCGCGTTCGCCCGGCGATTCCCGATGACCCACGCGTCACGGTTGTCCACAATCCTGATTGGGAGCGCGGACAGCTCTCGTCGATAAAGGCGGGCATCCGCGCGCTGCCCCCGGATGCATCCGCGGCGATGATCCATTTGGCCGACCATCCTACGGTGAAGGCCTCGACCTTCGAGGCGGTGGCCGACGGGCATCGGCGCTCCGGAAAGCCCATCGCCATCGCTCGCCACCAGGGCCATCGCGGACATCCGGTGATATTCGACCGCGCACTCTTCGCCGAACTCCTCGATGCGCCCGACGACAAGGGCGCGCGGGTGGTGGTAAACGCTGACCCCTCGAGGATCGTATATATCGACGTGGATGACCCGGGGATCTTGCTCGACCTTGATACTCCGGAGGAACTTATGCGCGCCGGATTCGTCTATCCCGACAAGCGGTGAGTAAATAGCTGCAAAAACCAAGCACTTTGCTGCATAATTCGTGTAACCGCAGAGCAGGCCGAGGCGTACTAATAGATGCGTATGGCAAGCCTAGCTCTAGCGCGACGTTTTCGATGGAGCGCTGCCGTCAGACCTGACGAGGAACTGATCGCGGATGCCTTGGGTGGGCAGACCGAGGCCTTTTCGGAGCTGTCGTTGCGCCATCGCCAGCGCGTCGAGCGGCTCTGCCAGCGTTTTTTCTCGGACCAGGAGATCGCCCGCGACCTCGCGCAGGAGGCCTTCCTGAAGGCATTCGCGGCGCTCGCGACGTATCGAGCCGAGATGCCTTTCGGTGCATGGCTACGAGCGATAGTCGTCAATGTTTGTTATGACGAATTGCGGCGCCGCAAGCGGCGGCCTGAGGAGTTGGTCGGCGACTTCAGCGAGCCGGAGCTCGGATGGATGCAACTGGTCAGCACGGCGACGCCCGAGGAGTTGGTGGCGGAGGCTGAGGAGCGGCGCGAATCACACGACCTCGCGCATCGGCTGCTCGATTCACTGAAGCCGGAGGATCGGATGGTGCTGGTGCTGAAGGATAGCGAGGATTTAGGTGTTGCCGAGATAGCCGCAATGATGGGGTGGAGTGAAGCGAAAGTAAAAATCCGCGCCTTTCGCGCTCGTCAGGTTCTTCGCAAACAAGCGGAGCGTATGATGAGTGCGGGACGTGCACGAGTGGCAAAATGAATTGTTTTGAAGCACGACAGGATTTCCGATCGTTCTGGCGCAAGGAGCTTAGCGCGGAGCGTCGCGGCGCATTCGTCGCGCACCTGGCCGAATGTGCCAAGTGCGATGCGGCGTTTCGCACCTTCGCGCTGACCGCGCCGGTGTTTCATTCCGATGTTGAGCCCGCACGACCGATGTTGCTTGCGGCGCGCGTTCCCGCGGCGGCACGGCGCGAAGGCCGCGCATATCGCGAGCCGCGCCGGGTACAAGCATGGCTTTCGATAGCGGCAGTAGTTGCGCTATTCATTACCGGCGCCTCCGCGGCCTACATCTCAGTGGAGACGCCGGATGAAACCTTGAGCGAAGCGATCCATCAGCCCTCGCAATTCGTGGAAGTGGTCAGCGCGGACTTCCCGCAGGCCAATAGCGACTTTGGGCAGTAGCCTGAAATGGGGCGGCCTCGCGCTGGCAGCGATTGCCGGCTTGCTGCTCGGATTCGCTATCGCCACGTCCGCCTACCGCTATCATTTGCTCCGAGTTCCGGGCCCTCACGGCTTCATCGATCGGCTCGATCATGATCTCAACCTTACGCCGGACCAGTTACATCAGATTGAGACATTGTTGCGCGATTCGCACGCGAAGATGGATGCATTGCACGAGGACTTCCGCCGCCAGCACGCGCAGATCATCTATCAGACCCACGACCAGATTCGTGCGCTGCTCACTCCTGAGCAGCAGCAGAAGTTCGATCGCGATTTCTCGCATCCGCCAACCGACGAGCCGCACGAGCACCAGTATCACAATCACGATTGATGGAGCTTACGACGCGCCCATCTGCGTGAGGACCTTGCGCGCTTCGGCGGCATAATTCTTATCGCCGCTCGCCTGACGCAGGAAGCGGATCGCCTGCTCGCGGTCGCCCTCCTGCGCCATGATCTCGCCCATCCGCAGCGCTGCCATAGCCGACGTATTATCCAACTCGTATGCCTTGCGATAGCAAGGTAGCGCGTCTGTGGTCTTTGGCGGTGTGAAGGACATGTATGCCTCGCCCAAATTGAGCCATGCGCTCAAGGCATTGGGTTCGTTCTTCACCAGCTTCTGATATACCTTCACCAAGTCGTCGTTGTCCTGCTTCGAGTTGTAGTACATCCCGAGGTAGACATATGGCTCCTCGTCGGTGGGCGCGATATCGGTCGCCTGCCACAGCAATTTCACGGCCTTCTCGCTATCGGTCATCTGGATCGCCGCTTCGACCAGCGCATGCGCCTTGGCGCTATTGGAATCCTGCGCGCGCGCGACGGGTACGCGAATCGCGAGAAGCGCGAATATCGCTCCGACGGCTATCAGTTTGATCGATCGCGCCACATCTAGAATGCTGCCATGAATGCCTCGCGATGCAAAGTTCCCCTCGTCCAGCGGGATTTCGCATTTAATTGATGCTCGATAAGGTATGCCGCAACGCATGACGGTACGTTGCGAGGAGGGGCGCGAGTGCCTGAAGAAGTCGAAATCGATACCGACAAACTCAACGAAGACATCAAGGAAGAAATCGAGCGCGAAGGCGGCACGCTGCTCAAGGCGATTGCGCTGACCACCGCGCTGTTCGCCGCTCTCGCAGCGGTCGCGGCGTTGCGCGCCGGTGGCACCGTCAATGAGGCCTTGGTGCTGAAGACCGAAGCGACGCGCCTGCAAGCCGAGGCATCGGACCAATGGGCCGCGTATCAGGCCAAAGGCATCAAGTCCGCGATCCTGGGCGAATCCGAAACGTTGCTGACGGCGCAAGGCAAGCAGGCTCCCGCGACGTTCGAGAATGAACGCGAACGCTATCGCCGCGAGCAATCGGATATCGAAAATGTCGCGCGTACCAGGGAGCACGAGCGCGACGAAAAATCGGCCGAAGCCGACGAGCTGCTGCATCGGCATCATCGATTTGCGGATGCCGTCGCGCTGTTCCAGGTCGCGATCGCATTGGGCGCGATCGCGGCGCTCGCACGCTATCGCATCGTGTGGTTTCTCTCGATGCTGCTTGGAGTAATTGGCGCGGGATTTTTCATCGGCGCGCTGTTGTGAGGAGGCATTTTTATGATGACGCACGTACGTGGCCTGAATCTCTGGCATGCGACCGAAGGACGCGGAATTCCCGTCGTCATTCCGAGCCTTGCGGGAAGCACATTCTACGAGCGCAGCTTCTTCCTCGGCGCGCGCAACGAATTGCAAACCATTCACGTTGAGCTGCGCGGGAATCGATCGGAGGTTGGTCGCGTCGAGGGCCTGACGATCGATCAGCTTTCGGATTCGCTGCGCGACTTTCTCGATACCATCAGGCTCGGAAAAATCGTGCTGCTCGGTCATTCGGGCCACGGCTTCCTCGCGATGGATTTCGCGGCGCGCTATCCGGACCGAGTCTCGCATCTCATTCTGGCCGGCGCGGCGCCGACTTTCGGAATCGAATTCGAGGCCGAAGGCGCGCGCTACTGGGAGATGCTCGCGTCGCCGGAACGCAAAGCCATCGATGCGGAAAATCAGCAACGCCTCGCGACCGAACGCGGCAAGTTATCGGCTCAGGATGCGATCACGCGCACATACGTGCTGGGCGCGCCGCGTTTATTTTTCGATCCGCGCTTTGATTGCACCTCCCTATGGGAAGGTGCGCATCCGAGCGCCGAGATTTGGGATCGCTTCTGGGGCTCCGGCGGCGAGTGGAAACGCTTCGAGGCCGCGAAGACGCTGCCCGCAATCAAATGCCCTACGCTCATCATCGCGGGCATCGCCGATTTCGTCGTGCCGCCGACGCTTTGGTATCGCACCAAGGATCTCATCCCCGATCACGAGTACGCGCTGCTCGACCGCAGCGGGCACAATCCGCAATGCGAGGAAGCCGCGCGCTTCGATCGCACCGTGATGGATTGGCTCAAACGCCATTGAGCGCTGGCGTTGTTCGAAGGCTTTGATAGAAGTTGTGATGAAGAGGCGATGCCATCCTCATGAGGCATACGAATCAGCGATGACTGAACGGAAATTTCTCGTCAACGGACTCACCCTGAACTTTGTCGACTACGGCGGCGAGGGTAATCCGCCGCTGCTCTTCATCCATGGCGGCTCGGCGCACGGACATTGGTGGGATTTTATCGGGCCGCACTTCACCGATCGTTTTCATGCGCTCGCGATCGACCTCCGCGGTCACGGCGACAGCGAATGGACTGAGGAATGGGAATACGGCACTCGCCATTACATCGCGGACCTCGACGACCTCATCGAGAATTGGGGCCTCGGCGCGCCGGTGCTAGTCGGCCATTCGATGGGCGGGCACAACGTGATGGTCTATGCCTCGCGCTATCCGGAAAAACTTCGAGCGATGGTCGCGATCGATTCGCCCTCGGACTATCCGACGAACGCGGTGGATTTCCTGCGCGGAATTTCCGAGCGGCCCGGCAAGCGTTTCAAATCGCTCGAAGAGGCGATCGCGAATTTCCGTATGCTGCCGCGCGAGACCCTCGCGCGCCCAGAGGTCTTGCGGCATGCGGCGAGTCATACGTTTCGTAAGACCCCCGAGGGCGAATGGATGCACAAGCTCGATCGCCGCACCACCATCCGCGAGCCGATCAACCTCGGTGGGGACCTCGCGAACATCACGTGCCCTGCTCTCTATGTGAAGGTGCTCAAGAGTCCGTTCCCGACGCTGGAGCAGACGCAGAAGATGGTCGCGATGATGCCGCACGGAAAGCTCGCGGTGCTGCCCGATTCGTACCATCACGCGATGTTCGACAATCCCGCGGGCCTGACTGCGATCCTCAAAGAATTCCTGCGCGACATATCCTGAACCGCGATGAGCGCGCCGCGCAGCCGCTTTTCGACCACCAGCCCGCGCCTCCATTTCCTCGAATGGAACCCCGACGCCGCGCGCACCGTCATCCTGTTGCACG
>DATGKG010000448.1:0-3114 GCA_035294805.1 Binataceae bacterium (SeqCode)
TTTAGCGCACGGTGATTTCGACCCTGCGGTTGAGTTGCTCGGCGACATTCGGTCCGGTCTTGACCCGCAAGTCGAGCGGCCCGCGTCCGGCGACCGCGATCGATTTCGCATCGAGACCGTCATGCACCAGCTTCTCACGCACGAAGATGGCGCGCGTCATTGAGAGCGTCTGGTTGTAGTTGAGTTCGCCAGTAGTGTCGGTGTGGCCGATCACTTCGACCTCGTAGACGGGTCGCTTCTTGATATCGGCGAACACGCTTTGGTACAGGACCTGGGAATCCGGAGTCAGAATGTCGGTGTTGTTTTCGAAATAGAGCGTGAAATGGCTGGGAAGGATCGGACGTGCGGCGAGCGCGCTGCCGAAAATCTGATCGACCTGTGCCTGGTCCATCGTAACCGGCCGCGCACTGCCACTCACGATCTCACTGGCCGCGTATGGCGAATCGAGTGTCACCGATTTCTGTCCATCGTCGACGGTAATCGCTCCCGCCTTCCCGTCCGGGTTGGGCAGCACGGTGAAAAGCGCCTGGCGGCTCGCGCACGCGGATAGCGTCAGCATCAGGATGACGAGCAGGATGAGGCGCGCGCTCACGGCTCTCCCGTCACCTGCACCGCGAAGCGAGTGCCGCGCACGCCCAGGATCGCGGTGGGCGTTTTCACCTTCATCGCGCCCGGGGTGCTGCGCGCGATATCGCCCGACACCATCGCGAGCGTCCCCTTGCGCATATCGGTCAGCATCGCGCCGTTGAAATTGCTCGAATCGAAGCGATACTCATCAAGCGAGACTTCGCTGTTGGGCCCGGTCGACATCGCGGTATTGTCGGTGAAGGTAATGCCGACCGCGCCGTCCGCGCCCGTCTGTATGACATCTTTTTCATACAAAAAGTCGCCTACCTTCGCGGGAAGGTTGCTGCCGCCGCGCACGATGGTAACCTGTCCGGAGGAAGTTTTGACCTGCGCGATTTTCGGGTTGTCGGCGCGCGCAAACGTAGCGCACGCGAAAATTATCGCCACGGCGGCGATTGACGAGCGAGCGATGCGATTCATCTTCCCTCGAGCGAAAGTATTGTTCAGTTCGCCGCCGCATACGCGGTCAGGTTTGGAAGATTAGCGGCCCGCGCCGCTGGACGCCACAGCTTTTGCGAGCGGCTGCGCTTGCAGGTTTGAACACGGATGTATGGAAGCTCGGCTGACAATTAGTATCGATGCGAGTGCGATACGCGACCTGCGCGGATTTGTCGAAGACTTCATCGCGCGCCATTCGGTCGCCGCCGACGAGCAGCATCGAATCATGCTGGTACTGGAGGAACTGATCACCAACCTTGCGAAATACGGATATCGCAACCGCCCCGTCGGCAGCGCGCAGGTTACGCTGCAGCTCGAGGACACGCGCCTGACGCTGGAGCTGGTGGACGACGGCGACCCCTTCGATCCTCTGCAAGCGCCGCCGCCGGATTTGGACGCGCCGCTCGAAGAGCGCGAAATCGGCGGGCTGGGAATTTACCTCGTGCGCGCACTTGCTGACGATGCCCGTTACACCCGGGCCGGCGATCGCAACGTTTTGCAGTTCATCCGCCGCGTCGCGCTCATCCGACCCTAGCATCGGCGGAGGTCATTTGATGGCGATGGCGAGCTCGGGCAAGATTCGGTTCGGAATTCTCGGCGCCGCGCATATCGCTCCGAACGCGCTCACAATTCCCGCGAAGCAAACTCCCGAGGTCGAGGTCGCGGCGGTTGCCGCGCGCGATCCGGCGCGGGCGCGCGAATTTGCCAAGGCCAACGGCATCGCGCGCGTGCACGCGACCTATGAGGACCTCCTCGCCGATCCCGGCCTCGACGTCATCTACAACCCGCTGCCCAATTCGCATCACTTCGAATGGAGTATCCGCGCGCTGCGTGCCGGCAAGCACGTGCTGTGCGAGAAACCGATCGCCTCGAACGCGGATGAGGCAGCGCAGATGGCGCGCGTCGCCGACGAAACCGGCCTGCTACTGGTTGAAGCATTTCACTACCGCTATCATCCGCTCGCTGATCGGATTCGTGCAGCGATCGGCAACGGCCTTATTGGCAAGCTGAAACACCTCGAAGGGAATTTCTCCGTGCCGATACCCCCGGACAACATCCGCTTCGATTGGAACCTTGCGGGCGGCGCGACGATGGACCTCGGATGCTATCCGCTGCACATGATTCGCTACTTCTCGGGCATGACGCCGCGCGTCGTCAGCGCGAAGGCGCAAGTCGGTCCGCCTAACATCGACGTCGCGATGGAGGCCATCCTCGAACTCGCGCCCGGGGTGACCGCGCGGATGACCACCTCAATGGCGGCCGGCGCGCAGCTCGGCGCCGGCTTCCTCGCGCGCGGCGATCGCGGCGAGCTCAAGGTCAACAATCCGGTCGGTCCGCATTGGGGACATCAGCTCACCATCACGACCCCCGCGGGAACGACAAACGAGACGGTGGCGGGCGAGACGACCTACACGCATCAGTTGCGCGCCTTCGTCGCCGCGATCCGTGGCGACCGCGGCGCCTTTCCCACCGACGCGCACGACGGCGTCATCGGGATGCGCATCATTGATGAGGTATATCGCGCGGCCGACCTGCCTCCGCGCGGGACTTAGCCAAGTAGGAGGGCAGAAGCGAAGATAAAGCGAAGAACCTTATGGAATAAGGATTAAGTGGGTTTGTTTTCTCGATTTTGTGATCGCCTAATGGGTTCGTTTTCTCACCTCTGCCCCGGCTGAGCTCCGAGGCCACAAGTTGGGAGACGGCGTTTGGTGGCATTCAGGCCGCCAACTTGTGAGGGACGGCGGCGCTTCACCGCCTGTGGTGGCGCGCCATTCGTGCTCGAAAAGTCCAGCAATCTTGCGGATAAAGTGGGTTTGTTTTCGCACTTTCGTTCGGTATCGCGAGGCGTCTCGGTGGGTTCGTTTATGTAATCGACCGCGAGGCGTGCCCGAGCGGCAGCCCTGAGCAAAGCGAAGGGTCTCGGATGCACGGTGGGTTCGTTTATGTAATTTCGCAGCATCCGTTTGTCGTCCCAAAATGCCTGCGGCGCCCTCCCCGAGGCGCCGCAACATCATCATAGCACGTTTCGGCGGCCGCTGCGGTCATCGT
>DATGKG010000449.1:0-3308 GCA_035294805.1 Binataceae bacterium (SeqCode)
TATTTCGGGCACTACAATCCAGCCGCAGCGATGGCGCACATGCAGCGTATGCGTGAGTTCGATCAGATGTGGGCCGCACAGCTCGCGACGGTAGTTGGTGAGATGAGAGATCGCGGTGAGAACCCGTTTCGCAAGGTCCTGGTGAAAATCGGACAACAGCTCACCGCCTTCAAGGCGCAGATGATGGCGAGACTGGAAGTTGAGATGGCGCACGAGCTGGCGATGGGGACGCGCGGCCAAACATCCGGCATTCGTAAGCCGATACGCTCGGCGGGTGCGAAGCGATGATCGGCCGCAGCGAAGCGATTATCGGATGGTGCAGTCCGGCGCGCGCAGCAGTTATACTGCGTGCTCCGATTGACCTGATGAAAGTTGAAGCAATCCGTAGCTCGGCAAGGCGCGCCGAGCGATCTGGTCGCGGCATGGCGCTTGCTGACTGCGCGTATCGAACGGACGGACGTGGTCGGGTTCCGTGTAGGGGCGGTTCGCCAACCGCCCGCAGCGAATTCGCGATTGCGAATAATTTCCGCGATTGCATTGTCGTTGCGAGTCGTTCACGAACGACCCTCACCCGGAAAAGAAGGATCGGACGAAACACTCGGGAGGGAAGTCGTGGCTGAACCTCAATACGCAATTGAACTCGAACATGTGAGCCGCATTTACACTCGCGATGAGTTCGAGGTGCGCGCGCTCGATGACATCACGATCAAGCTTCCCAACGGCCGCTTCGTCGCCATCATGGGGCCGTCGGGCTCGGGCAAGACCACCTTGCTGAACCTGATTGCCGGCATCGACCACGCGACTTCCGGCACTGTGAAGGTGGGCGACGAGGAGATCACCTCGATGCGCGAGCGCGACCTCGCGCGATGGCGCTCGCGTCACATCGGACTGGTCTTTCAGTTCTACAACCTGATTCCGGTGCTGACTGCGTTCGAGAACGTCGAATTGCCCCTGCTGCTCACCAATCTCAGCAAGGCCGAACGCAAGCAGCATGTCGAGACGGCGCTCAAGGTAGTCGGATTATCGGATCGCATGAGTCATTATCCGCGCCAGCTTTCCGGCGGACAGGAGCAGCGCGTGGCGATCGCGCGCGCGATCGTCACCGATCCGACGATCGTGGTCGCGGATGAGCCTACGGGCGACCTCGATGCGAAATCGGCGGAGGAAATTCTGAGCCTGCTGGTCGAGCTGAATCGAATGTTCAACAAAACCATCGTGATGGTCACGCACGATCAGCGCGCGGTGCGATACGTCGAGCAGGTCTTTCATCTTGACAAGGGAGTTCTGGTGGGCATCGAGCCGGGCGGCCGCGCCCCCGGTTCAGGGGCACCTCAAGCGGCAAGCAACTAGGATCAAAAATCGCGTGAAATACCTCGGACTCGTGCTCAAAAATCTCTTCCGCAACAAGCGGCGCACTGCGCTGACGGTGTTTTCGATTGCGGTCTCTCTGTTCATCTTCTCCGCGCTGATCAGCATGCCGACCGCGATGACGCAGGTGCTGGCAGATACCGCCGCGTCCAATCGCGTCATCACGCACAACAAATCGGGACTGACTTATTCGATACCACTCGCATATCGGCAGAAGATCGCGAACATGCCGCATGTGATCGCGACCTCGTCGATGAGCTGGTTCGGCGGCATTCTGCATGACGTGAACGATCAGTTTCCCAACATGGCGATGGATCACGAGCAGGCCGACATCCTGTTTCCGGATTGGGGATTGACGCCGGAGCAGTGGGAGCAATTCAAGAAGCTACGTACCGCATGCGTGGTCGGCTCCGATACGATGAAGCGCTTCAACCTCCACGTCGGACAGCAGATCATTCTTAAGGGCACGGTCTATCCGTTTAATGTCACGCTCAACATCGTGGGCGAGATGACCGGCCGCACGCAGCGCACCTTCATCTACTTTCATCGCGATTATCTCGAAGAAGCAGCGGGACGCCCCGGCTTCGTTTCGAACATCTGGGTCGCGGTGGACAAGAGCGACAACGTCCCGCAACTGATCGCAGCAATCGATGAGCAATTCGCCAACTCCTCGGCCGAGACGCAGACCGAATCGGAGTCGGCCTGGATCGGCGGCTTCCTGCGCCAGTATCGAATGATGTTCACCCTGTTCGAGATTCTCGGCGTTATCGTAGTGGTCACGGTCGGACTGGTCGCGGCGAATACCTCGGCGATGTCGATTCGCGAGCGGCGCGGCGAGATCGCGGTGATGCGTTCGATGGGATTTCCTTCGGGCACCATCCTGTCGACTTTGCTCGCGGAGTCACTGGTGATCGGCTTGATCGGCGGGCTCATCGGATGCGGTGCGGCCTACGTCGCGTTGCACATTTTTTCCGGCCCGCAGATGGGCAATCTAACAATTCGGATGCCGTCGGCGGTGCTGGCCGAAACGCTGATCGCAGCGGCGGTGATCGGACTGTTGAGCGCATGGATCCCCGCGCGGGCCGCCTCGAAAATGAATATCGTGGAGGCATTGAGGTTTGTGGCGTGAGGCCCGAAGGGGGCGCGCAGCGCCGCGACGAAGTCGCTCGCGAGGCGGAGCGCAGCGGAGTCGAGCGAAATTTTAAGATGAACATCGTGGAAGCATTGAGGTTTGTGGCCTAGCATGGCGATTCCACTGAAATACAATTTTCGAAGCCTGCTGGTGCGGCGCGTCTCCACTCTGATGACCGGAGGCGGAATCGCGCTGGTGGTTGCGGTGTTTGTCGTCGTGATGGCGATGGTCGCTGGACTCGCATCCTCGATCACGGAGGCGGGCTCGCCCGACAATCTAATTGTGCTGCGCAAGGGCGCGACCACCGAGACCTACTCGAACATGACGCTGGACCAGTTCGACACGCTCAAGTTCCTGCCCGGCATCAAGCATGATTCCGATGGCCAGCCGTTCGCATCGCCGGAACTTCCGGTTCAGGTGCTGATGGAGAGTGTGCAGGGCGGGCGCGACAATATCGTCGTGCGCGGCGTGCTGCCGGTGGCGCGCGACGTTCACGACAAGATGCACATCATCGAAGGGCGCATGTTCAACCCGAGTGTGCGCGAAGTGATGGTCGGCAAGGGCCTGAAGGGCCGCTACAAAAATTGCAGCGTGGGTTCGACGCTTCACTTCGGGCGCGGAGATTGGAAGGTTGTCGGCTTGTTCGAGGCCGATGGCAGCTCGTTCGAATCCGAAGTATGGGCCGATATCCATGATGTGCAGGCCGATAGCCAGCGCGGCGCATACTACGCGATTGCGCGCCTCAAGCTCGCGCCCGGCGCCGACGATCAGGCGCTCATCAAACGCATTGCCGATGACCCGCGCATCA
>DATGKG010000450.1:0-15631 GCA_035294805.1 Binataceae bacterium (SeqCode)
GGAGAGGAAGCTCATCAGAAGAAACGCGGAAACAAAGCCACTCACGGATCGGCGCGCGAAACAGACAGTTACAAAACAAACCCATTAGTATGACAGGAGAATACACGGCGAAATCCCGCGCCGAGGCTGAGAAATCCGGACCATTACCGACATCGCGTTAGGGCAAATCGCTATGCCGAAGCATCCCTATTCCAGCATCGAACATCCTCAGAGCGGCGGCGTCGGATGCCGCATCCATTACTTCGAGCAAGTCGAGTCCACTCAGAACCTCGCGCGCAACCTCGCCGCCGAGGGCGCGCCTCACGGGACCGCCGTCATCGCCGAAACTCAGAGCGCGGGGCGTGGCAGGATGGGGCGCGCGTGGCATTCACCATCAGGCGTAAATCTCTACACGACGATTATCGTGCGCCCGCCGATCCCGATGGCCGAAGTTCCGCGCCTCAGCCTCGTCGCCGGAGTCGCCGCCGCCGAGGCGCTCGAGGAAGTCGCGCCGGGCATCGTGGCGCTCAAGTGGCCCAACGATGTGTGGCTCAACGGGCGCAAGGCGGGCGGCATCATCGCGGAGGCAGTCACCGATCGCGCGCAGCAACTCGACGCGGTTCTGCTCGGCATCGGACTCAACCTGAACCTCGCGAAGGATGACGTTCCCGCCGAGCTGCGCGAGCGCGCGATCTCCGTCCTCATCGCGACCGGCCATCGATGCGATCGGGTTGCGGTTGCCAACACGCTCTTTTCCAGACTAAACACGAGATATGACGAAACTGTTACGCGCGGATTCGCGGCGGTGCGACCTCATTGGGAGCGATACTCCGCGCTGACGGGAAAACGCGTGACAGTAGTCGATGCGGGAACTCGCGAGGACGGCATCGTAAGAGGAATCGACGCGGACGGCGCGATGCTGCTGGAAACATCGAACGGCACACGCCGAGTTATCGCGGGTGATGTGACCTTGGAGGGTGCATATAGCTGAAACTTCCAAATCGAGACGCGAAGCGGGCGGAGCCGCGCCGCAGGCGCCCCGAGGCGGAGCGAAGCGTAGTCGAGGGAAAAATTAAGGAGGTATTCTTATGCCCGTGGAGGAAATTGGGCGGTTGAGAAACATCGCGCTGGTTGGCCAAGGCAGTGCAGGGAAGACCCAACTGGCCGAAGCGATGCTTTTCACCGCCGGCGCGACAACCCGGCTCGGACGTCCGGACGACGGGACCTCGGTACTGGACTTCGAGCCTGAAGAACTCAATCACAAGGCCTCGATCAATTCCGCGTTTCATCATCTCAACTGGAAGAAGAACGAAATCCTCATCGGCGACACTCCCGGCTACAGCGCGTTCCTGGTCGACTCGTTCAACACGCTGCAGGCGGTAGACGCCATCGTATTCGTCGCTACCTCGGGCGGCGATCTCAAAGTCGAATCGGAAAAAGTATGGGAGCAGGCAGCCGCGCTGGGCCTGCCGCGCATCGCGTTTGTCTCGCGGCTGGATCGCGAGCGCACCAGCTTCGCCAACGCGATGAACGATCTGGAAAAAGTCCTCGAGGCCAAGCCGGTCGCGCTGACATTGCCGATCGGCGAGGAACTCGCTTTCAGTGGCGTGATCGACCTGCTCAGGATGAAGGCCCTGACCTACGTCGATAACACCACCGGCAAGCCGAAGGAGGAGGACCTCGCGGGCGAGATGAAGACCCGCGCCGAGGAGGCGCGCACCAAGCTGTGCGAGGCGGTCGCGGAAACCGACGATGAGCTGCTGGAGAAATATCTCGACAAGGGCGAGTTGACGGAGGACGAGCTGCGCACCGCGCTGCGCGCGGCCGTAATCGCGGGAAAGATCACGCCGGTCTTCTGCGGTTCGGGTGCGAAGAATATCGGCGCCGCGGTGCTCCTCGACGCGATCATCAATCTGCTGCCCGCGCCCAACGAACGTCCCGCGAGGAAGGGCACGCATGCCTCCAATGGTCATGAGGAAACCCGCGCGGCCGATCCCAACGCGCCGTTTTCGGCATTCGTGTTCAAGACCGTGATGGATCCGTTTGCCGGCAAGCTGACATATTTCCGCGTGACGTCGGGCACCGCGCATAGCGATGCAGGCGTGTACAATTCGGCGCGTGAATCGAAAGAACGATTCGGTCAACTTCTGCGTCTCGAGGGCAAGAAGCAGGCGCCGCTCGCCGTCGCGCTTCCCGGCGAGATCGTCGCCGTCGCGAAGCTCAAGGACACTTCGACCGGCGACACGCTATGCGACGAGAAAGCGCCGATCATGTTCGAGCCGATTCATCGCCCGCACGCAGTGATATCGTTCGCGATTCGTCCCAAGTCCAAGGCCGACGAAGAGAAGGCGTCGGCGGCGCTGCAGAAGCTGGTCGAGGAAGACCTCGCGCTCGAGATGCATCGCGATCCGCAGAGCGGCGAGATTATCCTTGGCGGCACCGGCCAGCTTCACATCGAAGTGACGGTCGAAAAACTCAAGCGCAAGTACGGTGTCGAGGTCGAACTGACCGCGCCGCGCGTTCCGTATCAGGAAGCGATCAAAGGACGCGCCGAGGCGCAGGGCAAGCTCAAGAAGCAGTCCGGCGGCCGCGGCCAGTTCGGCGATTGCTGGTTGCGCATCGAGCCGTTGCCACGCGGGACCGGATTTCAGTTCGAGAACGAGATCGTTGGCGGCGTCATCCCGCGCAACTACATCCCGTCGGTGGAAAAGGGCGTGCGCAACATGCTGCACGAGGGCTTCCTCGCGGGCTTCCCCATCGTCGACGTGAAAGTTTCGGTCTTCGACGGCAGCTATCACGAAGTCGACTCGTCGGATATGGCGTTTCAAATCGCAGCGTCGCTCGGCATGAAGGCCGCGATGGAGAAGGCCAAGCCGATCATCCTCGAGCCGATCATGCAGGTCGAGGTGACCTCACCCGACGAAAACATGGGCGACGTTATCGGCGATTTGAACTCGCGGCGCGGCAAGGTGCAGGGGATGGAGACCAAGGGGCACAGCCAGGTCATCAAAGCGGTGGTGCCGATGGCCGAAATCCTCAAGTACGCGCCGGACCTGCGCTCGATGACCTCGGGGCGCGGCTCGTTCGAGGCGCAGTTCTCGCATTACGAAGAAGCGCCGCCGCACATCGCCGAGAAGGTCATCAAGGAGCAGGCCGCGAAGCGCGAAGCGCAGAAGGCGGCTCACGCGTAGCGTTGCACGCATCGATCGGGCGTCCGGCGAGAGCATCGCTGGCGCCCGATCTTCATTCGACGAGGCGCCGGCGTCGAGTTCTCCCTCGCGCTTCTATCTTCCCGAGCTCGACGTGCTGAGGTTCTTCGCGTTCCTCGCGGTGTTCCTGCAGCATAGCTTTCGGGTAACGCCCGCGCGGTATTTTCCCGTGATGCATCAGAACTGGATCGGGCGCGCGGTGGCGATTCTCCAGTTGAGCGGCAGTTTCGGCGTCGATCTGTTTTTCGTGCTGAGCGCGTTTCTCATCACACAACTCCTGGTGCGTGAACGGGAGTCCACCGGCACGCTCGATATTCCCCGCTTCTACATTCGGCGCATCCTGCGGATCTGGCCGCTGTATTTTGCGTACGTCGCGGTTCTCGTGGTCGCCGGATTCCTGGTCGCAAAATTTCATACTCCCGCGAAGTGGCTGCTGCTGTTGGCGATGCTGTCGGGTAACATCGCGTACGCGATCTGGGGATGGGCGCCGCAGCTCCTCTCATGGCACCTGTGGAGCATCTCCGTCGAAGAACAGTTCTACCTGCTATGGCCGCTGGTGGTGCGAGGACGAGGGCGACGCAACATCGTTGCCGCCGCGATTGCGATGATCGCGGTCTCGGTCCTTGCGCGAACCATTTGCTGGATGACGAGCGCGCCGGCGGCGCTGGTTTGGACCAACACGCTGACGCGCCTCGACCCGCTCGCCGCGGGAATCCTGCTCGCGGTGCTGACGATCGGAAAACGCTTCCAGCCGCGCGCCGCCACAAGGAGTGTGCTGTTGCTCGCGGGCGTGGCGATGATCCTGGCAGTGTCGGCTTGGTGCAATCCGTTTAAGACTCCGAATTCCGCGCTCACGCTGTTCCTGGGATATCCCGCGGCGGGCGCAGGATGCGCGATGATTGTCGCGGCCTTTCTCGGGGTCAGTTTCAGGACGACGAGCCCGCTTGCGCGCACGGGAATATATTTAGGCAAGATTTCCTACGGATTGTACATATGGCATCTGCTCGCGCTCGCAATCGTGCTGAAGGCGCTCGCGCGTCCGCTTCCATGGGCGAGCGAATGGATCGACACCAACACTTTCGCCGCGCTATGCGCGCTCGGCCTGACGATTGCGCTAGCGGCCGTGTCTTACCGTCTGCTGGAGCGGCCGTTCCTGAACCTCAAGTCGCGCTTCGCGCTGATTCCGTCGCGGCCGGCCTGATTTGGCATAGCCGCGCCATGCGCTAGAATCTCATCCGGTACTTTATGGCGGCGGTTGCCAAAGCTTTGATCGTGATGGGACTCGTGCTCGCCGTTTTCGGCGCGATGCTGTGGGTCTTCTCCGGCGTGCCGTTCGTCGGCCGCCTGCCCGGCGACATCTATGTCCGGCGCGGCAATTTCACCTTTTACTTCCCCTTGGCGACGTGCATCCTGATTAGCATCATAGCGAGCCTGATCTTTGCGCTGTTGAGGCGCTGAACCATGGCCGAGGACAGTCGGGAAATCGCGCAGCGGCGAGTCGAGATCAAACGCCGCCGCCGCGAATTGATCGCAGTCGGTGTCGCCGCGATCACACTGGTCGCGTTCGTGTTCGCGCAGACCGCGCTGCCTCCGCTGACCAAGCACACCTCGCTCGGTTCCAACCTCGCGGTCATCAGCCTGTTCAACTTAAGCTTCCTGTTGCTCGGCCTGCTGCTCTACCTGGTGGGACGAAATCTCGCCAAGGTGATGTTCGAGCGACGCCGCGGGCTCATCGGATCGAAATTCCAGATGCGCCTGGTGTTCGGATTCATCGCGGTCGCGATGGTGCCGAGCGCGTTCCTGCTTTATGTCTCGGGCGCGTTCCTGCATGCCGATGTCGATAGCTGGTTCAATCCCGAGTACGAGCGCGTGATGAGCGATTCGCTCGAGATCGCAAAGACCTACTATCTGAATTCCGCGAACAACGCGGCGCATTTCGCGCGTGCGATCGCGGAACAGGCCGCGGGCTACGGACTCCTCGCGCCAGGTCGCCGCGCGGACCTGAAACAGTTCATTGAGAAGCATCAGCAGGAATACAACCTCGGCACTATCGAGGTGTTCTCGAAGGACCGCAAGCTGCTGCTGCTCGCGCTCAGCCCCAAAACTCCCACCGGCATCGGCATTTCACCCGATTCGCAAATCCTCAATCAGACGCTTAAGGGACAGGCGATGACGCGCACCGATCCGTACGGCAGCGCGGATATCATTCGCGGCAGCGCGCCGATTTTTTCCGGCCCCGATAGCGACACCGTGATCGGCGCGGTGGTGGTGGATTATTTCCTTCCCAAGAGCATTGCCAAGCCTGCCGCCAACATCTCGCGCACCGCGGAGGATTACTTTCAGCTGCGCATCCTCAAGCAGCCGATCCTTAACAGCTACATCCTCGCGCTGGTGCTGATCGGATTGGTGGTCGTGCTGCTGGCGAGCTGGTTCGGAATGTACCTCGCGCGCGGTATCACCGGTCCGATCAGCGAGCTGGCGGCGGGCACGCACGCGATCGCGGGCGGCGATCTCAACTACACCATCGATCCGGTCGGCGACGACGAGATCGGACAGCTGGTCGATTCGTTCAATCAGATGACGACCGACTTGCGCGTCTCGCAGGCTGAGCTCGAGCGCCGCCGGCGATATACCGAAACGCTGCTGAAGAATGTTTCCGCCGGTGTGGTCGGACTTAATCCGGAAGGACGCATCACCGCGATCAATCCGCATGCGGAGCGGCTGCTCAGCGTGCGCATCGAGGAAGTAATTGGCCGCAACTATCGCGAGGTACTGCGCGCTGCGCTGGTCCGCGCCCTCGACGAGGTGCTGTCCGCGATTCCCGCGCCGCGCGAGACCCGCTCCTCGATCAAAATCGAGACCGACGGCGCCGAGATCGAATTGATGATCACCGCCTCGCCGCTCAGCGACGACGCCGGCTCCAATCTCGGCTCGGTGCTGTTCTTCGAAGACGTGAGCCAGATCGCGAAGGTCGAGCGGATGGAGGCGTGGCGCGAGGTCGCGCGCCGTATCGCGCACGAAATCAAGAATCCACTCACCCCCATTCAGCTTTCGGCCGAGCGGCTTCGGCGTCAGCTTGGACCGCGCCTGTCGCGCCTCGGCACCGGCCTGGCGCCGAGCGATGACGCGCTGCTGGAGGAATGCACCCGCACCATCATCGGCGAGGTCGAGGATCTCAAGCGCCTGGTCAACGAATTTTCCGCCTTCGCGCGGATGCCGCATCTCAACCCTGCGCCCGGCGACTTGAATGCGCTCGCAACCGAGACCGTCGCGAGTTTTCAAACTGCGCATCCGGGCGTGGAATTCGTCATGACGCTGGAGCCGTCGCTGCCGCGCATTCTCATCGATCGCGAGTCGCTCAAGCGCGCGCTGATCAATCTGCTCGACAACGCGGTGTCTGCTACCGCCGGCGTAACGCGCAACGGCCACGGCCCTCGCATCGAGCTGCGCACGTCATTGGATGCGGCCAGCGGGGTGGTGATTCTGGAGGTGCTCGACAACGGCCCGGGCATCAGTCCGGCGCTGCGGACGCGGATTTTCGAGCCCTACTTCTCGACCAAGAACGGCGGCACCGGGCTGGGTCTCGCGATAGTTTCTGCTATCGTGACCGATCATCATGGCTTCGTGCGGGTGACTGAGAACTCGCCCGTCGGTAGCAAATTCATACTTGAATTTCCGGTCAAGGAACGTCATTTCACGCAGGCTGCGAGCTGAACGATGAATGAAACCGTATTGGTGGTGGATGATGAAGAACGCATCCGGTCGTCGCTGCGCGGGATTCTGAGCGACGAAGGCTTTCGCGTGCTCGATACCGGCCGCGCGCCCGAGGTGATGGGGCTGATCGAGCGCGAGCATCCGGCGGTGGTGCTGCTCGATGTGTGGATGCCGGATATTGACGGCATCGAACTTTTGCGGCGCATCAAATCGGAACGTCCCGCGGTTCCGGTCATCATGATTTCGGGCCACGCCAATATTCAGAGCGCGGTCGCGGCGACCAAATTGGGCGCCGCGGATTTCATCCAGAAGCCGTTCTCGGTTACCGGATTGCTCGCGGCAATCGCGCGCGTGCTCGACGGCGGCAACGTCAGCCCCGCGGGAAGAATTGCGGAGCGGGAGGTCGCCAATGGAACCTCGGCCATCGCGCCGATGGCGCGTGGCGCGCGCCGTCAACGCACTATCGGGCGTTCCATCGTGTTCGGCGGTCAGGGGCTGCACACCGGGATCCGCACTGGCGTGATCCTTCATCCGGCGCCGATCGACTTCGGAATCGTCTTCGCGTCGCTTTCCGATGAGACGCGGATTCCGATGCAGCTCGAAAACGTCACCGACACCGGTTACAACACTACGCTCGCGTCAGGCGGACGATCGGTGCGCACGGTCGAGCATCTGATGTCGGCGCTGCACGGCTTCGGCATTACCAATCTGCTGGTCAAAACCGACGACGAAGTGCCGGCCCTCGACGGCTCCGCGACGGAGTTCTGCCGTCAGATCGCGGAAGCCGGAGTGAAGGACCAGGATGCGACAGTTCAGCCGATCCGCGTAAGCAAGCCGATCACCGTTCGCAACCGGCGCGACGAGTTCATGACCATCGAGCCCGCCGATCATCTGATCATCGACTACACGCTGGAGTATCCGGCGCCGATCGGCGTGCAGAAGGTTCACTTCGAGCTGACGTCGAGCGACGCGTATGCGAAGGAAGTCGCACCCGCCCGCACCTTTCTGTTCGTGCGCGATTACACCCAGATGACGCAGATGGGCCTCGCGAATGGCGGGCGGCTCGATAACGCGATTCTCGTCGATGACGAAAAAATCGTGAACCCGCCGCTGCGCTTCCCGGAAGAATTCGCGCGCCACAAGATCCTCGACCTGATGGGCGATCTGTATCTGCTCGGACGACCGCTCGAAGGACACATAACGGCGTCGAAGACCGGGCATTCGGACAACCTCGCGATGGTCAAGGCGATCCGCGCCTCGCTGGCCAACTGAAATTTTGCTCCAAACAGCAGATCGGCAAATTCTCGGCAAATTCTCGGGATGAGACCCGCAGGGGACGCGCAGCGCCGCGGCGTAGCCGCTCCCGAGGCGGAGTGAAGCGGAGTCGAGGGAAAATAAAAGGATCGCACCTGAAGAATTTTCGCATCACGCCGATTCGTTCGCGTGTCGCGGTCCTCGCCAGCGGAGGCCTCGACAGTTCGGTGCTCCTCGCGGATTTTGCGCGCAAGGGACGCCGCGTATTTCCGATCTACATCCGCGCAGGACTTCGATGGGAACGCGTCGAGCTGGCGACTTTGCGCAAGTTTATCGCGGCGCTAGCGCGCGACAACATCGAAGAAGTGGCGGTGCTGGATTTTCCGACCGTCGACATCACGCGCGATCACTGGAGCGTGACCGGCAAGGCGGTGCCGGGCTATCGCGCATCGCTCGCGTCGAATTACATCCCCGGGCGCAATCTGAGCCTGCTCACGAAGGCCGCGATGTTCTGCGCGCGCAACCGCATCGGCGAAATCGCGATGGCGCCGCTAGAGAGCAATCCGTTCCCCGATGCGCGACCGGAATTCTTCCGCGCGGTCGAGCGTGCAGTGAAGCTGGGGATGGAACTTCCGTTGCGCGTGTTGACGCCATTCGAGGGCCTCGAGAAATCCGACGTCATCAGAAAGGGCAGGGCGCTGGCGCTGGAGCTGACACTCTCATGCGCGAATCCGCGCGGTATGCTTCATTGCGGCGCGTGCACCAAATGCGCGGAACGCATTCAGGGATTCCATGCTGCGGGCATCGCCGATCCGACCCGCTACGCCAACAACACAGGCTGAAGCCTCTTCCGCACATACTCACTGCGCGGCTTGCTGCTGCTGGTCCTCGCCCGGAATCTTGTTGAACTTTATCTTCGCGTTCTTCGCGAGAACTTTCAGCATGCCCTTTACGATGTAGTCTTGATTGAAGTCGAGGAGCACCATCGCGATTTTCGATTTCACCGACGTGATCGGCGCGTACGAGGCGCCGCGGCGATCGGTCACCTTGAGGAAGCTGAATCCCAGACTCGATTGCAGCACGCTCGAGACCTTGCCGACCGGGGTCGAGAACGCGAGCTGATCGACCACCGGCGGGAGCTGCCCCCGCGTGAAGTAGCCGAGGTCGCCGCCCTTCGCCGCGCTCGTCGCGTCCTGCGAATTCGCCTTGGCGAGCGCCGCGAAGTCCTTGGTCTTCATCGCCTCCTCGCGCAGCGCGTTGATGCGCTTCAAACCCGCGTCCTTCTGCGCATCGGTCGCGTTGGGTGGCAGCTTGAGCGCGATGTGCGAAAGCCGTACCTCACCGGGATCCTGCACGAACAAGTCCTTGTGCTCATCGTAATAGCGCTGGATGTCCTGCTCGCTCGGTGCGACCTTATGCTTCTGGAATTCGTCGTCGAGCATCTTCTCGATTTCCATCGAACCGCGCACCTGGTTGAGCAGGATTTGGTCCGGTGCATTTCCGGTCGAGGGCGCGGTCTCGCCGCCGAGCCCCTGGATCTGGAACTCGCGCGCGCGCTCCGCCAGTTCGGCCTCGGGAATCTTGATGCCGCGACGTTCGGCCTCATCGATCAGCAGTTGGCGGCTGATGAGATTCTCCATCGCATCTTTGAAAACCGCGCGGGTCTCCTCGGTCGTGTTGGCGTTGATGAGGCGCTGTTCGGTCTTCGCGTAGTCCTTCACCTGGTTGAGTGTGATGGGCGTGCCGTTGACCGTCACGACGACGGGATCTTTTGGATCCGGTTTCACGAGCGGCAGAATGCCGAGGAAGCGCTGCTGCCACGAAAGGCCCGATTCCTGTTGCTGCTGCGCGCGGACTGTGGGAGCGCTTGCAAGCGCGGCGGCGATCGCCACAATCATGCAGGCGATAGAAAGGAAGCGTCTATTCATTTTGCTCGTCACGTGCGAATGACATCTTCGCGTACACGCCTTCGTGCGTATCGGTCAAGGTGCGATCGGTCAAGGGCAAATCCGCCATGAAGCAACTGCGCGTCGTTTCGATTGTGGTCGCGATCATCGCATGCGTGCTGGCGCTGATCTCCGGAACGATCCTGTTTTTCGTGATCGAGCCGCCGTTCCTCGCGTCGATTTTCCTCGCCTGCGCGGCAATCGCGATCGGATGCTTTATCGTAGCGGCAATCGCGGGCTATTTCAGCGCCGACGAATTCTCCGATTGATCCGGCACCTCAGCCGGCTCGTACGCGCTTTTGCATGGCGGCCCGGCGGCGAAGTAGTGCTCGATATCGCCGGCCTCGCGTCCGATGAAAATCTGGCTCGACGAGCGCGTCCCGTACGCGTCGAGATGCATGCAAATCGAGTTCGGCCGGCCCGAGCGGGGATCGAGCTGTGTATTGTGATCGGCGAGCAGATGCTGGAGCTGCGCGCGGCGAATCAGGGGATCGCGCCGGAAGCCCACGTCCTTGCCGAGCTCGGCGAACTTCGCGTACGAGGCGCTGATCCGCGGGCATTCAAAATCGTCGACGTTCAGATTCGTCAGCAGATGAAAACCCGGCTGCAAGCGTACGACCTCGATGCGTTCGATGCGGTTGTACGCCACGAACGCGGCCTCGCGCGAGGCGATCAGCAGATTGAAGGGGTTGTAGTCCTGCGCGCGCTGATGGGCGGCAAACTCGGCGGCCTCGCGCGCGCTGCGGTATCGCAACGCATCGAGGCATAGCAGCCCGCGCGATCGCGCATCGAGATTCGGCGGCGCCTCGGTGCGGCGATTGAGCAGGCCCGCGACGACGCCATACTCATTGACGCCGAGCCAGGTGCCGCCGGCGCGCAGATCCTTGCCTCCGACGATGTGAGGCCGCTCGCATAGCGTGATGGGCTTCGCGGCGGGCCGGTCGAGATACTCGTCGCGATTGGCGGCAATCACGACCGGATAGTCGTCGGTCATCTGGAAATAAATAGCTAGTGTGCACATAGGTTGTGCGGCTTCATCCGAAGAATGCCGCCGGCTCTCAACTTGGCAGAGCGCGGTGGGGGATTACAATAACGATGTGAGTTCGCAGCCTCGCTATGACGTTATCGTGATCGGCGCCGGCATCGTCGGCAGCTCCGTCACGATGGCGCTGGCGGAGCGCGGCCAGCGCACGCTCACCATCGATATCGATCTGTCGGGGCGCCTTAGCTCGAGCGAGAAGAACGCGGGCGGCGTGCGCGCGACGTGGTGGGAAGCGGTCAACATCACGCTCTGCCGCGCCTCGATTCAGTATTACGAAAGCATCGCGCGCGAGATCGGCTTTCGGCAGAAGGGCTACCTCTGGCTCTACGATGCGGACACGTGGCCGAAGGCGCTCGCGCACATCGACTTGCAGCGCAGCCTCGGGCATCCGATCGAGACGCTGACGGCGGAGCAGGTCCATGCGAAGGTGGCGGAGATCGATCGCCTCGAAGGCATCGAGGGTGCGACCTTCTCGCCGCGCGACGGCCTCATCAATCCGAACCTGCTCAAGAATCATTATCGCGATCGTGCGCGCACAATGGGCGCGCAGTTTCGCGACGGGGTCTACATCTACGCGATCGACAACGGCGCGAATGGCGTGCGCCTCGATACCTGGCATGCCGACGAGCCGATGAGCGACGGCGCGCTGATGCGCATGATGACGCAGGACGGTCCGGGCGAAGCCGAAGTGGGGCATCTGGAGAAGCTCGAGGCGGGCGCCATCGTAATCGCGGGCGGCGCGTGGTCGCGCAACGTGCTGCGCCTGCTCGGGCTGAAGGACTACAGCGAACCTATCAGGCGGCAAATCTGTCTGGTCGACAATCGCGAGACCAACCTCGCCGCCTATGGCATGATCGTCGATACCAGCGGGCTCTATTTTCACAACGAGGGCGCGCACATCCTCGCGGGATACTCGCCGCCCGAGCCGCCGGGCTATCACTTCCACTACGACGGCGAGGAATTTTTCCAGAAAGAAATCTGGCCGCGCATGTATGCGCGAATGTCATGCTGCGAGCGGCTGCACCACGTCACCGGATGGGCCGGGCTGTACGAGGTCTCGCCCGATCGCAGCGCGATCATCGGCCTCGCGGCGCCGTCGGTGTACGAGGCGCATTCATTCAGCGGGCGCGGTGTCATGCAGTCCTATGGCGCGGGTCAGGCCCTCGCGGGATTCATCGCAGAGGGAAAATATCCGGCCGGCCTCGATGCGTCGGCGCTCGCGCGCGACCGCTTCGAAGCGAATCGACTCGTTTTCGAGGAGCTCCACATCTAGGTTTCCTGCGCGCGCGATCTTCTATAGATCCATCTGATGCGCAAATTTCAGTACGTCACGGTCGATGTGTTCACCTCACGTGCGCTGGAGGGAAATCCGCTCGCGGTCTTCACCGATGCGCGCGGCCTCAGCGACGCCGAGATGCAGGACATCGCGCGCGAGATGCGGCTCTCGGAAACCACCTTCATCATCCCACGCGATGAAGCGATCGAGCGCCGCGATGGCGTCAAGGTACGAATTTTCACGGTGGCGGCGGAAATGCCCTTCGCCGGACATCCAACACTCGGCACCGCCGCGGTCATCGCGCAGGTGCGCAACATCAATGACGTCGCACTCGACCTCAAGGTTGGAAAAATTCCGGTCAGTTTCACATCCACGCCCGACGGCCGTTTCGGCGAAATGACACAGCGCGATCCAGAGTTCGGCAAAATTCATGACCCGGACGAGATCGCGAAGCTCATCCGCGTGCCGGTCGCGGAGATCGACAGCTCTATTCCAATCCAGACCGTGTCAACTGGTTTCGCATTCGCAATTGTTCCTTTGCGCTCGCTCGCGACGCTCGAGAAACTCGACCTCGATCTGAAAAAGGCGGATGCGTACCTCGCGACGACCGATGCGGGGCTGTTCTTCTTCGTCACGCGCGACACGAAAGGCGAGGCGGGCCTCCGTGCGCGAATGATTTTCTATGGCGGCGAGGATCCCGCGACCGGATCGGCTTCCGGATGCGCGGCAGCGTGGATGGTCAAGTATCGCATCGCGAAGCCCGACGAGCAGGTGCTTATCCTGCAAGGCGTCGAGATGAAGCGGCCGAGCCGCATCTTCGTGCGCGCGCGTCTCGATGGAACGCGCGTCCACAACGTCCGTGTCGGCGGGAACTGCGTCGAAGTGATGCGCGGCGAGCTGGCGCTTCCATAACGATGGAGCTTTCGCCGCGACGCCGCATCGCCGCCGAGGTCATCTCGCTCGTTTACATCGCGATCATCGCAGCGGTGGCGAATGCGACCGGCGCGTTCTACGTTCTGTTTCCCGAACTCGGAGCGCTCTCGCACGATGTGTTCACGCGTCCGCGCGGGACGTGGGCCAACTCGCCGATCATGCTCGCAATCACTCCCGTCATCACCGGCGCAATCGGAATCGCGATCACAAGCACGATGCCATATGGATTCGCGTCCGTGCAGCTTAACGTGATCGCCTCGATCGCGGTGGTGCTCGGATTGCGCTCGCCGATCGCACCCGCGATCTCCGCGGGACTGCTGCCCCTCGTGCTCGGCGTGACGAGCTGGTGGTATCCGCCCGGCATCATGTTCGGGACCGTGCTGCTCGCAGCGCTCTCGACCGGATGGAAAAGCTTCGCTGCCGGCGAGCGGGCGCAAGTCGAGAGCGCAGAGGAGGTGGCGGACGACATCACGCATGAAGTGGCGGCGCCGGTGCGCGCGCGATGGGAAAAGCTCGCCGCGCTTATCGCATTCGTAGCGGTCGCCGTGATGGTCGTGAAACTTACCGGATGGCGCTTCATCCTGTTTCCGCCGCTGGTCGTGATCGGATTCGAGATGTTCGTGCATCCTGACGTTTGCCCGTGGGCGGCTCGTCCGCTGATGCTGCCGGTCGCGTGTTTCTTCACCGCGCTCGGCGGCTTCATCTTTTGGAAGTTCCTCGGCGTGACGCCGATTTGCGCCGCCGCATGCATGGGATGGGGCATCATCGTGTTGCGCGCGGTCGATCTGCACGTGCCGCCGGCGCTCGCGGTCGCGCTATTGCCGCTGGTGATGACGGCTCCGACGATAGTCTATCCGTTCGCGGTCGGCCTCGGCACGTTGCTGCTAACCGGATGGTTTTTCCTGTGCGAATGGATGCTGGCCGACTTCGCACCGTCAGATGCGACGGTAGGCGCGCAGGCAGAGTAGGGCTTCCAGCGTCCAGCGCCCGCGCCATTCGAATTCGGAGGCGGGACTCGGCGCGTTCCATGAGATCGGCCATCCGCCATCGTCCATCTGACGCGATGCGAGCGCTTCGAGATGCGACTGGATCAGCTCGTCGGCAAACGCGCGGCGTCCGATCGAATCGGGACGCGGGCAGAGCTGAAGTGGCGTGACACCATAGTTGGAAGATGCCGGATCCTTGAGATACCAATTCGCAGCATCGATTTGAGCTGCGACTCGCGATGCGAGTTTTTCCGCGCGCGGCCGATCGGGCGCATGGTCGAGGTATGTCAGCGCGTTCAGGATTTCGTGCGCCTCACCGATCGGCTTTTCCAGTCGCGTCCAGCACCATTCGCTCGCGCGCCGAAGCCATCGATGCTCGATGCCTTGCCAAGTGAGAAGTCCCGCGAGCGCGGCCGTCGGATTGGGCGAGTCGCCACCTGTTTGCGGATCGCTCCAATGGGCTGCGCGCGGATAGTCGAGAATCTTCGCCGTCACCAGTGGCACGCGGCCATCGGGTTCCGCGATCATCGCGAGGAAATCGCACACGCCGGTCGCGATACGCGCGTCGCGGATGCCGGCGTCGCACAGCGCGCGCAACGCGATCTCGCAGTGAAGCGGCATACTGTCGGGCGCGCGCACATCGGGCTCCATCGCGTGTCCGAAGCCGCCGTCGTCGTTACGATACGCCAGAACGGCGGCGCGTACCGCCTCGGCGGATTCATCGCGAAAGGCATGCGCGAACATCGCGCGCTCCAGCAGCCGCGCGTTACGCCAGATAAAATCCGCGGCGCGCTTCAGCGAAGGAGGTTTTGTCGATCGCGTCATGCGGCGGGTGCGGTTCCCGCCAGCGCGGCCTCGCGCTGGCCGCGCTCGTACGCGGCGCGCCCGTAGCTGCGCGTCCATAAGATGAGTGCGAGCGTCGTGCCGATGGCCATGACCGGCGAAATGATCACGACGATGCCGGGGGTGAAGATCAGTGCGACGATGACGCGCGCGATTGCTTCGACGACATAGCCGACGCCCCACACCATCGTCATGGTGCGCATCACGTGACGAAAGCGCGGACGCTCCCAAAGCTGATCCCAATACGCAAGGCGCTGCGCATCGTCACCCGCACCGATCTGCCGCGCGAAGTAGAACATGATCGGCCGCTTCCGTAGGAACGACGAAAGGAAAACCAGCCCGACCAATCCGGTGATGAAGGACTCCTTGATGAGGACAAACAGCACGCTGCCGGAAATCAGCGAGGTGACGACGCCGACCGCGATAAAGAACAGGACGATGCCGCCGAC
>DATGKG010000451.1:0-2036 GCA_035294805.1 Binataceae bacterium (SeqCode)
GCCGGTTTTTATCGATGGCAAGAAGGCCGCGACGTTGCGCGGGCCGACGGTCTCCGCAGATTTCCAGAAAATGGTGATCGATTACATCGAGCGCCGCTACGGCCAGGGCGCGCGGACCGCGGCGGAGTAGGCTGCACGGTAGGCCCCAGCCTCGTCGCGTCGGTACATTGCGCGCGACGGGGTCTCTGCGCTCTGCTCGGCCATCTTCAATCGGTCACAGAATCGTTCCGAACGCAGCAAAGCTCTGGAACAAGTGCAGATAGTAGAACGTCAGCCACAAGCCGACGGCACAGAACAGCGCGATCATGCCGAACTCAGGATTGTTCACCGTCGCGACGATCCCGGACCGCCCATCGCCGATCGCCGATTGGCGATCGCTCAGATCGATGTCCGAGATTTGCAACTCGCCCCGCATAGGCATCGCCTATCTCCGTGCTGCGCGACATTCTCGCGGATCACCGACGCGAACGATCTAGACGAGAGTTGTCGTGCCTCGCGTCCACCAAACGGATGAGGCGGACGAAGGGGTGGTCTGCGCGCCAAGCGTTCGTGGAACCCTCAGCGCGGATTGACCAATTCCTCAGCCTCGCTAGGCTGGCCGCCTCGAAACGACGGGGAGGTGAGGATGGCAGCGGCAGCGGCCGAGACAGGCGCCCGCGAGCTTCATGGCGCGGGAATCATCAACGCCATCAAGGCCAGCGGGGTCGAATACGTCCTGGCGGTGCCGGACATTGTCACCAGCTCGGGCCTGCTGGCGCCTATCGCGCACGACAAGGACTTGCGCCTCATTCGCGTCTGCAAGGAGGACGAATGCATCGGCATCGCCTCCGGCTTGTTCTACGCCGACAAGCGCGCACTGATCCTGATCCAGTACACGGGCTTTCTCGATTCGATCAATGCCATCCGCGGCATCGCGGTCGAGTACAAGCAGCCGATCTGCATGATGATCGGCCTGCTCGGCCACGAGCCGGATCTCGCGCCCCGCGCCTCGCCACGCTACGGCGTGCGTATCATCGAACCGATCTGCGACGACATGGGCATCGCTCATCACCTGATCAGTCTCGATTCCGATGTCGGGAAAATTCCTCCGGCGATCGAGAACGCCTATCGTACGTCTGAGCCGGTCGCGCTGTTGATCGGCCGGCGCCCCAAATCTGCAGACAGGCAGGGCAGTGATGATGAAGAGGGATGAGTGCTTTCGCATTCTGGCGCGCCACATCGGCAAAGAAGCCGTGGTGGCGACTTATAGTTCGGCGGTCGATTGGGTCGAGATCGCTCCGCGCCCGCTCAACTATCTGTCGATCGGCGCGATGGGGCTCGATTCATCGCACGGGCTCGGGCTTGCGCTCGGCCGGCCGGACAAGCGCGTGATCGTACTCCAGGGCGACGGCAGCCTTTTGATGAACCTCGGCAGTCTCGTCACGATCGCCGCGGTGGCGCCGAAAAACTTGATTCATCTCGTCGCGCAGAACGACACCTACGAGGCCAACGGCAGCCAGCCGATCCCGAATCCGAAAGTCGACTTCGCCGGCATCGCACGCAGCTCGGGATACGCGGCCTGCTATGACTTTTCAGATCTGAAGAACTTCGAACAACAGATCGGCCACGTCCTGGAACAGCAGGGTCCGGTGTTCGCCACGCTGCATGTCGAGCCGTCGAAAAAACTCAAATACGATTATCCAAGCATGTACGATCCGAAAAAGCGCGAAGCCTTCAAAGCGCAGTGGCGGAGCTGAACTCCTGAACGTCATCCTGAGGTGCCCGCGCTACGCGCGGGCCTCGAAGGATGTTGCTCGGATGCCTGGGCTGTCGCCCTTCGAGGCTCGCTCCGCTCGCACCTCAGGGTGACGAAATACTCAGCGCTTTCCTTCCAGCCGCCGCACCACCTCGTCGAGCTGATCGAGGCTGCGGTAGCGGACGCTGAGCGTGCCGCCGCGCTCGCGATGATCGATGGTCACCGCGAGCCCAAGCGCATCGGCGAGGCGCTTTTCCAGCGCGAGCGTGTTGGCATTTTTTGCCGCGCGGGCGCTCGCCTT
>DATGKG010000452.1:0-3164 GCA_035294805.1 Binataceae bacterium (SeqCode)
CGACGGCCGCCTCGCGATGCCCGTGGGCCACTTTTCTCTCCCGCAATGATCGCCTGGAGCGTGTTTCAAGGTGGCTGGGTTCTGCTGGTAACGACCGCGGTGTTCGTTGAAGCGATCGCGCGCGGCCTGCCGGATGGGGAAACCCGGGCGCTGGTTTTTGTTGCGTTGGTGGTCTGCAACTCGCTGTTGATCTTCGTCAACCGGTCCTACCGCGCGTCCGTGATCACCGCGTTGGTGCGCCCGAACCTCGCACTATGGATAGTTCTTGCAGCGACGGCAATTCTGCTCGCGCTCAGCTTAAGTATTACATCGATCAGGGAGTTGTTCACCTTCGCTCCCCTGAGTACCGCGGATTTCGCTCGCGTATTGGCGGCCGCGGTTGCAACGATCGCACCGCTCGAAATCGCCAAGACCTTTTCGGGCACCGGCTCGGGGGGACGTCGCAAAGGTGCGACGCTTCAATGAGCCGAAGCTGCAGCAGGCCCCGCTGAGCACGCGGTTCGCGCGGGGCAAGGTGAAAAACCAAATCGACTTGCAGCACCGATTGAAGAATGCGCCGAAGACAATCATCCGGCTGTTCACCGGCGCGAACTTCGGAAAGCAATTGCTGAAGGTCGCCGATCCGGATTAGGAGCTGGCTCGCTTTAGGTTGCTCGGTCTTCGTCTATTCTTCGCCTGACCATAGCCGACATCATGTCGGTTCTGGTCGGCTGAGCTTCCAGGATGCGTCGGATTCGAATGGGTTTGTTTTTGCATTTTCTTGAGGCCGTAGCATGCCGTCCGATCAATGGCTCGTCATCCCCGAACCGGAAGGGACGTCCGACGAACGGACCCAAGCCGACGAAGATTCATCTGCTCGAAAAAGCCTTGATTCTGCTCTACTAAGTGGCTTTGTTTTTTCATTTTCGGAGGTCTGGAATGACTCCACCGATCGCCTCGGTGGCTTCGTTTATGTAATCGACCGCAGCCCGGAACGAAGCGAGAGGTGTCAACTTCTCGGTGGGTTCGTTTATGTAATTTTCTTGTTGCGACATGCCGGTTCCCATAAACGCGATTGGCGCCCTCGATGGGCGCCAGAACCTCATGATAGCATAGTTTGACCGGCGGCGAACCTGCCTATCTGGCAGGCATGCGTTGTTCGGTGAAGCGGGAGACTGCGCGTTCAATGTGACGGGGCACTCGCTCCGCTCGCCTTGCTGCTCGGGAGCAGCAGGAACAGCGGAATCAGCGGGATGAGTCCTATCGCGATCATCCGATAGATGTCGTTGAACGCCAGCATCATCGCTTGCTGGCGTACCAGCCCGTACAGCATCGCGAGGCCGTGGGGCGATGCGCGTCCCATTTCGGGCAAGTAGGCGAACCCCTGCATCGCACCGGGGCGCAGCGTGTGGCCCATCCGCCACGCATCGAAAATCGAGAAATGCTCGACCAGATGGGACTGATGCACCTGCTCGCGGCTGATCAGCGAATTGGTCATGAACGCGATTCCGATCGCGGCGCCGGTGTTGCGCAACATGTTGTACAAACTCGCCGCATATCCGACCCGTTCGCGCGGCACGCACGACAGCGCCGCCGCCGAGGTATTCGGGAAAACCATGCCGAAGCCGAATGACATCACGATGTTGCGCTTGAGCACCGCCATCATGCTCACCTGAAGATTCATCCCCGCCATCCGCCACGCGCCCAATGCAATCAGGACAAAGCCGACGCCGACCAGCGGCCGCGTGTTCAAACCGAGTCGCGAGAGTTGCCCCGTCATCATCATCGAGGTCGCTGAACAGATGCCGAGCGGCGCCTGCACCAGCCCCGTCTTCCAGGCGCTGTATCCGAGCAGCTCCTGCAGGAAAAGTGGATTGAGCAGGATGCTGCCGAAGAGCACGAAGCTCATCGCGATGGTAAGGATCAACGAGACCACAAAGGCGCGTTCCTTGAAGATGCGCAAATCGAGGATCGGCTCGGGAAACGTCAGCTCGCGCGCGACCAGCAGGATGAATCCGATCGCCGAGGCTGCGGTCGCGCATACAACCCACGGCGCTTCGAACCAGTCGGCGCGTTGCCCGCGATCGAGCACGATCTGAAGCAACCCCACGCTCAGCACCAGCAGTGTGATGCCGGCGTAGTCGACGCGACCTCCGCGCGCGCGGCGATCGCGCATAAAGGGCGGATCGTGCACGAAGGTGTAGACCATCGCGAATGCCAGCATTCCGATCGGCAGGTTGATGTAGAAATTCCAGCGCCAGTTCCAGTTGTCGGTGATCCATCCACCCAGCGTCGGGCCGGCTATCGGCGCGACCATCAGTCCCATGCCCCAAATTGCCATCGCCATCTGCTGCTGCGCGGGCGGAAAGGTCTCCATCAGGATCGCTTGCGAGGACGGGATCATCGCGGCGCCGGCCGCGCCCTGGAGCAAGCGGAAGACGACCATCTGATCGAGCGACTGCGCGGCGCCGCACAACGCGGACGCGCTGACGAATACGAATAGCGAGGTCATGAAGTAGCGCTTGCGGCCGAAGCGCGAGGAGATCCAGCCGGTCATCGGAATCATGATGCCGTTGGCGACCAGATAGCTGGTCAGCACCCACGCGATTTCATCGACGCTGGCGGAAAACGTTCCCTGCAAGTGCGGCAGCGCGACGTTGATGATCGAGTTGTCGAGGACCTCGAGCGCGGCGCCGAGCATAACCGCGATCGCCACCAGCCACTTGTGCGAAGTTGCGGTGGTTTCGAGTGGAAGCTCGCCGGCGATAGTTGTCGCTGCTGCCACGACGCCCTCGATCGCGGTTGCGATTTCCTCTCATGCCACTTTGGCCGGCGTTGCGCTACTCCCGCGAAGTCGTTTTTGCATCGCTGAGAGGACTCACGGCGTGAAGGCGATCACTAAATGTCAAGGCGGAGGAGGCAAGGATTGCGTCCCGCAGTTACGTTAGTGGGCGCGGCGGCGGGCGTTGATGCTGATCAGCAGGCCCATCGCGGTCATCATTGTGAGCACCGATGAACCGCCATAGCTGACCAGCGGCAGCGGGATGCCGACCACCGGCAACATTCCGGTCGTCATCGCGATGTTGATCGCGACTTGCCAGAACACGATGCCCGTGAGTCCGAGCGCGAGCAGCCCGCCAAAGCGATCGCGCGCATGCCGCGCGATCCACGCGCCGCGCGCGATC
>DATGKG010000453.1:0-5188 GCA_035294805.1 Binataceae bacterium (SeqCode)
AAGGCGAGCGCAAACCGATCGTGGTGGAGGCGGCGATTCTCATCGAGGCGAACTGGCAATCGGTCTTCGACGAAATCTGGCTCATCACCGCATCGAAAGAGCAGGTCATCGCGCGCGTCGAGCGCGATCGGGGGCTGAAGCCCGAGCAGACCGAGGCGCGCATCCGCGCGCAGCTCCCCGACGAGGAGCGGCGCAAGCACGCGACGCTCGTGATCGAGAACAACGGCACCATCGCGCAGCTCGAGGAGCAGCTCGCGCGCGTGTGGACCGGCGCGCTGAAGCGCAATGGCTAGCGGGTGAGCGCGGACAGCGTCGCGATCACGACCAGCTCGCATACCGCCATACTGCCGGCGAGTGCGTATCCGGCGGCGCCGCCGAGACGGCGGCTGAGCACGAGCCGCATCGCGAGAATCGTCAGCGCAAGCGCGACGATCGCCACGAGACCGACATTTTCGTAAAGCGCCATCGTGAGTCCGAGCGCGAGGGCGCTCGAAATCGAGAACTCGCGAAATCGGATCGGTCCTTCGTATGGCACGCCGAGGCCCCATCGCTCGAGCGGGCGCAATCCGTATCCGATCGGCACCAACGCCCATCGCGACAGCATGACGGCCATCACCAACGCGCCGCTGCGGTCGGCGGGTTCGTGAATTCGGGCAAGTAATTGGACCGTCGCGATTAACCATGCGAGCGCCGCCAGCGCACCAACCGGACCGATGCGCGCGAGGCCGGTGGATGCGGGCCGCGATCCGATTCGAATCGCATCGATCAGATCGGCGATGCCGAGCACATCCATCCCACCGGCAGTAACTTCGATTAGCACGATTACTACGAAGGATCGCGGCATCGGAGCGAGCGTGCGATCGATGGATGCGAAGACGACTCCGGCGATCAATCCGCCGACCGGCAGGAATACCAGCGCGCGCGCGCGTTGCTCCGCGTCGCCGAATTCGCCCCGCGCAAACAGCGACCATCGCGAGAGCGTAGCGACCGCGATGAGCAACTCGTGCAGAAGATTCGCGGGGGTCTCGCGATGCGGCGCGTCAGCTTCCATCGGCCTCGCCACACTAGCGGAAGGTGCAACCGGTTCTCTATAACGGATGTCATGAAGATTCTCGTGATGGGCGCCGGCGCGATCGGCGCATTTTACGGCGCGTGGCTGCAACGCGCGGGCGAGGAGGTCTATTACTGCGCGCGCGGCGAGCATCTGCGCGCGATGAAGGAGCGCGGGCTCGCGGTGAAAAGCATCAATGGCGATTTTCACCTCGAGGTCAAGGCGTCCTCGGACCCAAGCGAGTTCGCACCCTACGAATTGATACTGTTTTGCGTCAAATCGCAGGATACGGTTTCGGCGGCGAAGCAGCTCATCGGGTGCCTCGCCGAGGGTGGCGCGGTCCTGACGCTGCAAAACGGCGTCGAGAATGAGGCGCTGCTGTGCGAGGTGTTTCGGCACGAGCAGGTGATGGGCGGTAACGCGCGCGTCGGCGCCGAGATCACCGTTCCTGGGCAATTGCTTCACACCGTTGGCGGCAATGCGGAAATCGGCGAGCTCGACGGACGCAAGAGCGAGCGCGTGATGCGCATCGCGGAAAGTTTTCGCAACGCGGGAGTTCTCGGCGAGGTCACCGAGGATCTCCGCACCATCCGATGGCATAAGCTGATGGGCAACAACGGCACCAACACAGTATGCACGCTCGGCCGCTGTTCGGTCGGCGCTGCGCTGGCCGATCCGGAAGGCATCAAACTCGTCAGGCAGTTATTTGTCGAGACGGTATGGGTCGGGCGAGCCGAGGGGGCGAAGCTTACCGACGAACAGGCGGACCGCCAGATTGCGCAGATGAAAAAGTATCCGAACCTTATGTCGGTGCGACCGTCGACGTTGCAGGACTACGAAAAGGGCAAGCGGCTCGAGTACGACGCGATCACCGGCGCAATTCTCCGAGCGGCGAAACGTCACGGCATTTCGGTGCCAGCGACGGAAACCGTCCACGCGCTGCTGAAGCTCCTCGACGCAGGTCTTGCTGCGCGCGCATGAAGATTCTCGTCATGGGGGCGGGAGCGGTCGGCGCCTACTTCGGCGCGCGGCTGCAGCAGGCTGGCGAGGAGGTCGTGTTTGGCGCGCGCGGGCGAAATCTGCAGGCGATGAAAGAAAATGGCCTCGATCTGAAGAGTCCGCGCGGCGATTTTCATGCGATGGTGCGCGTGACCGATGATCCTCGCGAGTTCGCGCCATACGATCTGATCTTGTTTACCGTCAAAATGTATGATACGGATGTCGCCGCGCAGTCGATTACAGGCTGCCTCCCTCCGGACGGTGCGATCCTGACGCTGCAAAACGGCATCGAGAGCGAATCGCGCCTGCAAAAATATTTTCCTCGCGATGAGATTATGGCCGGATGCGCGCGCGTCGGCGCCGAACTCATCGCGCCCGGAAAAATCGTTCACATGACGACTGGCGTTATCGAATTCGGCGAGCTTGATAGACGCGAAACGCCCCGCACGAAGAAGATTGCCGATGCGTTTCGACGCGCGGGGATTTTCGGTGAGCTGACGAACGACATCTTCACCTTTCGATGGTCGAAGCTGTTGTGGAATTCGGCATTCAACACCGTGACCACACTGACGCATCGCACTGTGGGCGGGGTACTTGGCGATCCAGAGGGCGCGCGACTGATTCGCACGCTGATGGATGAGACGCTGGCGGTCGCGCGCGCCGACGGCGCGAGGTTGGGTCCCGATCGCATCGAAGCGCTGCTCGAACATTCGCGCGCCAATCTGCGCGCGCTCAAGACTTCGACGCAGCAGGATTTCGATCGCGGCGGACGACTCGAATACGACGCGCTGAGCGGCTGCGTGGTGCGCGCGGCGCAGCGTCTTGGCGTCGACGTCCCCGCGATGCGTACGGTGCACGCGTTGATGAAGCTGCTCGACGAAAATACTGAGGCGATGTCGAGCAAACCGTAAAGCGTCCTTTTTCCAGCCCGCTGTTTAAGGAGGAAACTAATTCTCAACGCTTTTCGAATTGCTTCGCGCCGAAGAGCGTGTCCCATGCCATTGGTCCGGCAGTGGGCAGGCGACTCTTTGCTGATCCGCCATCGGGGCGAAGCCGGCTTGCACTGCGGGACGCGCGCGGAGGGCCTCGAAGCACTTCTTCAGATGCGGTGTGTGGTCGAGGTTCTGCCCCTGCATGTTGTGCGTTATCAGCCACGGATAAATCGCGATGTCGGCAATCGAATATTCGCCCGCTATGTAGGGCGTTTGGCTGAGCTGCGTGTCGATCACGCCGTAGATGCGTTTGGCTTCGTTGGTGTAGCGATTGATTGCTAATTCGAGTTTCTCAGGCGCGTAGACGCGGAAATAGTGCGCTTGGCCGAGCATCGGCCCGACGCTAGCCATCTGAAACATCAGCCACTGCATGACGTTATACTTGCCGCGCGTGTCCGACGGCATCAGCTTGCCGGTCTTTTCCGCGAGGTACGTGAGAATAGCGCCGGATTCGAAAATCGCGATCGGTTTTCCGTCGGGACCGTCATGAGCGATGATCGCTGGCATTCGATTGTTGGGACTTATTTTCAGGAACTCAGGCTTGAACTGATCGCCTGCGGTGATATTGACCGGAATGATCTTGTACTTGAGCCCAACTTCCTCGCACATCACGGTGATTTTGTAGCCGTTGGGCGTGGCCAAAAATAAATAGCGATCATGATGTCGCTCCCTGCGCGCTGCGAAAAGTAACGCGCGATGCGTGACTAGTTGGGAACCGAGTCGGCGTCGCCCTTGCGCACGCCCATCAGGTACGACTCGATGAATGGATCGATCGCGCCATCGAGGACCGCGGCGGTATTGCCGATTTCGACGCCGGTACGATGGTCCTTCACCATCTGATACGGCTGCAGCACGTAGGAGCGAATCTGACTGCCCCACGCGATGTCCTTCTTGTCCTTGCTGAACTTCTCGAGTTCCTCGCGCTTCTTGCGCTCCTCGAGTTCGAACAGGCGCGCGCGCAAAATCTTCATCGCCATCGCGCGATTCTTGTGCTGCGAGCGCTCGTTCTGGCAGGTTACCACGATGCCGGTCGGAAGATGCGTGAAGCGCACCGCCGAATCGGTCTTGTTGACGTGCTGGCCGCCGGCGCCGCTCGCGCGATAAGTGTCGATCTTCAAGTCGGCGGGATTGATGATTACCTCGACCTTGTCGTCGATCGCAGGGAACACGAAGACCGACGCGAACGAAGTGTGGCGTCGCGCATTCGCATCGTAAGGCGAGATGCGCACGAGGCGATGGATGCCGACCTCGGCCTTGAGGTAACCGTAGGCATACTCGCCGTCGACCTCGAAGGTCGCGCTCTTGATGCCGGCCCCTTCGCCCGGTTGCAGATCCGCGATATCGATGGCGAAGCCGTGGCGCTCGGCCCATCGCGTATAGAGGCGCAGCAGCATCTCGGCCCAGTCCTGCGCCTCCATGCCGCCGGCGCCCGGATGAATCGAGACGATCGCGCCAAGACGATCGTACTGTCCGCCGAGCATCACCTGCAGCTCATGCTTCTCCAACTCGGCGCGCGCCGCCGCGAGCGCAGTTTCAGCCTCGCGCGCGGCCTCAGAATCGTCGGCGCCTTCCTCCTCGGCCATCTGAAAAAACACGCGCGCCTCCTCGAGGCGTTCGCGCAGGCGCTTGAATCCATCGAGCTGGCTCTTAACCTGATCCTGTTCGCGCAGAATGCTTTGGGCGTCCTGCGGGCGATCCCAGAATTCCTGCTTGCTGGATTGTTCGAGCAGTTCTTTTTGGCGGGCAGTCAGTTTAGGGAGGTCAAAGACGCCTCCCGAGCTTGTCGGCGCGGGATTCGAAATCGCTCAGCTGCTCTCTGATGTCACTAATCATCTAAATGTCCTCGTAATGCCGCGAAACGGCTCGACTGAATTTGGTATTGTGACAGAAAGCGGGGCTTCAATTAATGGCCACCCGTTTGCCGTTGCGCGAGGATAGGATCTCCTCGACGTGCGCTTCCAGCGGCTTCAGCTTGCGCGGCCATCGCCATCCCCAAATCAGTCCAATAACCGTCAGGATGAGGCAGATGTCCGCGAAGAGATCGCCGACCATCGTGTAGAACGTGTGCATCGGACGCCATGGGACGTCTTCGATTTCCGTGCCGCGCTTGAACAGTGGCGTAGTCGCCGTGATGCTGCCATCGTTC
>DATGKG010000454.1:0-10481 GCA_035294805.1 Binataceae bacterium (SeqCode)
AATCGGAACTCCTCGGCGCGGATTTTCCCCATCGATGGACGCAGACCGCCGAATATATCGCCGCGATGCGCGAGCTATGGTCGAAGGATGAAGCGTCCTACGAAGGCAAGTACGTCAAGTTCACGCCGGTGAAGTGCAATCCCAAACCGATCCAGCAACCCGGTCCGCCAGTGCTCATCGGCAGCCTCGACAAGAACGCGCTCAAGCGCGTTGCGAAGTGGGCCGATGGATGGTGTCCGATCGGCGTGCCGCATACCTATCTTAAGAACAAGCTCGACGAGTTACGCCGCGAATGCGATTCGACGAAGCGCGACTTCGCAAGGCTCGACATCACGGCGATGGGATTTGTGCAGGGCGATCGCGGCGCGGTGCAGGCCGGCCTCGACAACTATGCGAAGGCGGGCGCGCATCGATTCGTGATCGGCGTGCCGAGTCAGTTGAAGTCCGATCAGTACGAAGCGGAACTGACGCGCCTCGCGTCGCTCTATTTATAGATGATCGATCAGCCGAGCTGCGGGTCGCGCACCAAGATGCCGTCGGCATAGAGTTGCTTGATCTTCTCGTCGGGCATCTTCAGCAGCTCGTGCAGCACGCGCTCGTTGTCCTCGCCCAGCCGCGCCGAACGCAACTCCGTTTTGTCGGGCCACGCGGAAAACTTAACCGGCACCGCGGGAATCGCGACCTTGCCGAGAATCGGATCCTGAATCCAGCGCACCGTCTTGCGCTCATTCAGATGCGGATGCTTGACCGCCTCGTTGACCGACAACACCGGCGCGCACGGCACGCGCTCCGCGTCCATCGCGGCGATTGCGTCGTCGCGCGTCGGGAATTCGCTGAGCCACTTCTCGATGATATCTTTCAGCTCGAAGCGATTGTCGCGCCGCCCGCGCGCGCCCTTGAAACGCGGATCGCTGAGCAACTCGGGCATCTTCATCGCGCGCACCATCTGCGGCCATTGGTGTGGCACCACCGTGATGAAGACGTACTGGTCCTCGCTATACTTGAAGATGCCGGTCGGACCGCCGTCGGGATGCTGCGAGCCGGCGCGCCGCGGTTTGAATTTATCGCCGCGCAGCGACACTGCCGGCACATGTTGCTCATGCATATGGAAGTAGGTGTCGAGCAGCGAGGCATCGAGGTATTGGCCCTCGCCCGTGCGCTCGCGATGAATCAACGCGAAGCCGACCGCCATCGCCGCCGCGACGCCAGTGGAAACGTCCCCGATCGCCATCGTCGTGATAGCGGGCGGACCATCGGCCTCGCCGATGCCGTTGGTAATTCCCGCGTAGGCCTGGCCGATGTAATCGTAGCCCGCGTTGACCGACAGCGGCCCGGTCTGCCCCGCCATCGAGATCGAGCACATGATGATCTTCGGATTGACCTTTTTGATTTCCTCGTAGGAGAACCCGAGCCGGTCGATGACGTGGGGCGCGAAATTCTCGACCACCACGTCGACGTTGGGCAGCATCGCCATCACGATTTCGCGCGCGCCGGGCTTCTTCAAATCGATCGCGAAGCTCAGCTTCGAATGATTGTGCTGCAGGTAGTAGCTGCTGTGCGTGGTGTTCTTGAGCACCGGGTCCTGGGGCTTCAGTCCGCCGGCGCGGACGCGATCGCCATCCGGCGCTAGTTCGAGCTTGATCACCTCGGCGCCCATTTCGGCCAGCAGACGCGTGCAGGTCGGGCCTGCGACGAACTGCGTGAAATCCAGAACGCGATAACCTTCGAGCATCCGAGGCTGGTTTGCCATAGTCACTCTCCCCGATCCAATCTACCTGAAAGTTGAATAGTCAGAAGCGGTTCAAATGCGCAAGAGTCGGCGCGCATTGTCGGCCAGGATCTTTCGCTCGTCGTCGGCGCCGAGTCCGAGCGCCTTCACTTCCTCGACCGGATGCGCGATTCCGGCGGCGAGCGGATAGTCGGTCCCGATCACGAATCGATCGGCGCCGAAGGTCTGCACCAGATGACTCAGCATCGGGCGGCTGTGCGCGATGATGTCGAAATGGAACTGGCTCGCGTAACTCGACGGCGGCCGCGGAATCGCCTTGCGGCATTCGGGAGAGATGCGATATCCCATGTCGAGCCGTCCGAGGATGATCGGCAGCGATCCGCCCGCGTGATAGAGCACGATGCGCAGGTTCGGATGGCGTTCGAGCACGCCTCCATAGATCAGCAGCGCCGCTGCGAGGCCGGTGTCGTAGAGATTCCCAACTAGGTTGCCAAGAAAATAGCGGCCCATCGCACCGACCGGAGCGGCCTCGAACGGATGGATGCACACCGCCATCTGCAGAGCCTCGGCGGCGGCCCAGAACACCTCGAAGTCGGGCTCGTCGAGTTGGCGCTCGACGATCTTCGGAGGAATCTCGACGCCACGCAGTCCGAGCTTCGCCGCACGCTCCAGTTCCTTCACCGCGAGTGTCGGCTCCTGGAGCGGCACCGACGCGAGCGGACAGAAGCGCTCGCGATTCGTCTCGCCGAGCGCGACGAGCGCGTCATTGTTGACCTGCCCGATGGCGAGTGCCTTGTCAGCCGCAATTTCCGGATACATCAAGAATGGCACGCATGAGACGGCCTGCGTCGTGATGCCCTCGCGATCCATGTCGGTGAGGCGCGCGGCACTATCGGAAATCGGTCCATCGATGGGACGCGTCGCGGATTCCTGAATGAGGAAGAATCGGCGCCCGTCGCGTTCGATGATACGCGTCGCGAAGTGCGGACCCTCGCGCGCCAGGAATGCGATCACCTCCGGCGCGATGAAGTGGTTGTGCATGTCGATGGCGTGCATATCGAGCGGCCCTACGTCGCGACGGAAACCTCGCGACGCGCGATCACTTCACTTGCCGAATGCGTCGTCGACCATCGCAGTGTCGAGGTACTCGTTGATCTCCTTCACCTTGCCGCCCACGAGCTTGAAGACATGGCAGTAGCTGTTGTTGTAGGGCTTGCCGCTTTTGGTGGTCGCCTTGCCATTGGCGAGCATCACCACGTAGTCGCCATCAGCAATGAAGTTATACGGGGTCAAGGTGATTCCGCCGTCGAGCGCGGCGCCGAGCGGACCCAGCAGCTTCGCCAGCACTTCATTCTTGCCGTTCATGGTGCCGGAAAATTTGGTCCTGCCCTGGAGCGTGTATTTGATGTCGTCGGCCATCGCGTCGAGGAACGCGGCGCCGTTGCCCTTGCTGAGCTCGGCGAACATGTTGGTGATCATCTGTTTATTGTCTGCTGCGCTCATACAAGGACCTGCCCTTCGCCGATTCAGTTGCGCGGAAGAATCACGTATTCGAATTCGATCGGCTGAAGATTAATCCCACGAATCGGTGGCGCGATCCATCCCGCGAATTTGCCGGGCCGCGTCTCCGGCTTCATCAGCGATGCGACGAACTCCTTGTCCCCCTGCGTCGGCAGCCACTCGCCTTGATGGCTCTCCCATTGGTCGCCGGAAATAATTTTCCCATCCGGGGTCACGTTCACGCCGCGAAACTCGCCGATCGCGCGATGAAATCCGCGATGCGGCAACTTCAGTTCGAATTCAATTCCGGCCTCGCGAATGATCTTGTTCCATCGCACCATCGCGCGCTCGCAGTCGCCGATGTAGGCGTCGCGCAATGTCTCGTTGAGCGCCAGCAGCGCGGGCTGCTCGCGCTCGACGATCGCACTGCCTTCGGGTCTCATCACCTTGCGCGTCATCGTGGTGAGGAGATGGTCGTCGTCGCGATCCTCTTCCTTGAAACGTCCTTTGAGTCCGGTGCTGAAGTAGTTGGCGGCGTTGGTCGAAAGCTCCGAGCCGAACAGATCGAGCGAAACCGAAAAATGGAAATTGATGTAGCGCTGAATGATACCGAGATCGATTCCCCCGTACGCGCCGACGCGATCGGTGTTGTGCTGTTTCATCAGCTCGCAGGTGCGCGCGATTACGCGCCCGATGCCCGACTCGCCGACGAACAGATGATGCGCCTCTTCGGTCAGCATGAAGCGGCAGGTGCGCGCGAGCGGATCGAACCCCGATTCCGCCAGACTCGCGAGCTGATACTTGCCGTCGCGATCGGTGAAGTGGGCAAACATAAAGTAGGATAACCAGTCAGGCGTTTTCTCGTTGAACGCGCCGAGGATGCGAGGATTGTCGGCGCTGCCGGACCGCCGCGCCAGCAGCGCTTCGGCTTCCTCGCGACCGTCGCGGCCGAAGAACGCATGCAGCAGGTAGACCATCGCCCACAGATGCCGGCCTTCCTCGACGTTGACCTGGAAAAGATTGCGCAGGTCATACAGCGACGGACAGGTTTTGCCGAGATAGCGCTGCTGCTCGACCGATGCGGGTTCGGTATCGCCCTGCGTCACGATGAGGCGTCGCAACACCCCTCGATGCTCGCCCGGAACTTCGCGCCAAACCGGTTCACCCTTGTGCTCGCCGAATCCGATGCGACGATCGGGCTCCGGCGCGGCGAGAAAAATTCCCCATCGATAGTCGGGCATTTTGAGATAGCCGAAAGTCGCCCATCCCTTCGCGTCGACTGAAGTCGCGGTGCGCAGATAGGCGTCGAAGCCCTGGAAGCCCTCGGGACCCATCTCGCGCCACCATTCGAGGTAGTGCGGCTGCCATGCTTCGAGCGCGCGCTGGAGACGACGATCCTCGGAGAGGTTCACATTGTTGGGAATCAGGTCTGAATAGTTGATAGACATGGATGTTCCTCAGACGCGGCGCGGATCGAACTCGGGCCGCTGCCCACTACCATAGAGCTTGAGCGCGCCCTTCTCGCCGACGGCGTTGGGGCGCTGAAAAATCCAATTCTGCCACGCCGACAAGCGCGCGAAAATTTTCGTCTCGATGGTCTCGGGACCGGCGAAGCGCAGCGACGCCTCCATGCCGGTGAGCGCATCGGACGAAAACGCAGCGCGCTCCTCGATCGCAAGACGCACCTCGTCTTCCCAATCGATGTCGTCGGGCGTGAAGGTGACGAGTCCAAGTTTTTCGGCGAGCTCGGTATCGATCGCGTCGCCGATGCGCGCGCGCAGTTCTTCCACCCGGTCCGGTTCGGCCAGAAAGCGAGTCTGCAGACGCGAGAGTCCATTGCACATCGGGAGTACGCCGAAGTTCATCTCACTGAGCCCGATCGTCGCGGCCGGAAGTTCGTCGCCCTCGCGTTGGCCGATCAGCATGAACACGCGATCGGAAGCGAGTGCGAGTTCCAGCAGCGTGCCATGAAAACATGAGCCCGGCTCAATCGTCGCGAAGAGCGAACGCGAACTGACATCGATGCGCTTCAGCACTCGCTTCAGATACAACCGGATCTCGCGGATGAGCCAGTGATCCGCATGCGCGAGAAGCATCGCCTCGTAGGAGCGTACGTTCGCGATGTCGCCCTCGGTGCGGAAAATCCAGGTATGGATGGTCTCCTCGTTGGCGCGCAGATGAAGGATCGCATCCTCGAGTTCGCGCGCGATCGCGAGCGGCCAGAAATCGCATCCGACGGCGAGCGCGTCATCTAGATTAGCCTGCGCAGGATGCTCGGGTCCGCGCACAATGAAAGTCGCGGCAGAATTGTCGCGATCGACCGCGATATCGAGATGCGAATAGTGAATGCGATCGCCCTCGATGCTGCGCGCGAGCGGTTTCAGCACAATGCCACGCTCCGCCCGCGATCGATCGGAACGCGCCGCAAACTCATTGGCCTTGCGCGACGCCGCCTCAAGAAGCTGCGTGCGCTGAACAACCTCATCGACGAGACGCCACTCGACTGCGCGCTTGCCGCGCACACCTTCTTCGGTGGTGCAGAAAAAATCCGCGCGATCGCGGCGCACTCCGCGCTTGTCGACCAGCCGCGTGAGGCCTCCGGTGCCCGGCAGCACCGCCAATAATGGAAGCTCCGGCAGCGACACGCTGGTCGAGCCGTCGTCGGCCATCATTATGTAGTCAGTCGCAAGTGCGAGTTCGTAGCCGCCGCCCGCACACGCGCCGCCGATCGCCGTCATATAGAACTGCCCCGAGTTCGCGGTCGCATCCTCGATCGCGTTGCGCGTCTCGTTGGTGAACTTGCAGAAGTTCACCTTGTGCGGATGACTCGACTGCCCGAGCATCCGAATATTCGCACCGGCGCAGAACACGCGCTCCTTCGCCGAGCGAATGATGACCGCGCGCACCTCCGGATGCTCGAAGCGCAGCCGCTGCACCGCGTCGTTGAGCTCGATATCGACGCCGAGGTCGTAGGAATTCAGCTTCAGCTCGTAGCCGGGCGTCAGCCCACCGCTCTCATCTACGTCCATCGCAAGCGTGGCGACGGCGGCGTCGAAGCTGAGCTTCCAATGGCGATATTTTGCAGGTTCTGTTCGAAAGTCGATCATCGTTTAAGTGATGCCAGCTTGGCGAAGCCTGCCTCGAGATCCTCGATCAGGTCGTCTACGTTTTCCAGACCGGCGTGCATGCGCACGATCCAGCGGTCATCTTCCTTGGTAACATTGCGATAGGTCTTCAGCCTGAACGGCGACACCAGACTTTCGTAACCGCCCCACGAACCGCCCATCCCGAACAGCTTGAGCGATTCGAGAAAGGTGGCGAGCGCCTCGCGCGTCACCCACCGCTTCAGGCGAAACGAGAACAGGCCCGACGCGCCGAGGAAGTCGCGCTTCCACAGCGCATGAAAGCGATCGCCTTCCAGCGCCGGATGATAGACGTGCTCGACCTCCGGCTGCGTCGCGAGGTAGCGCGCAAGCGCGACGCCGTTTCGATGATGTACCGGCAGTCGCGCCGCCAGGGTGCGCAAGCCGCGCAGCGCAAGGTAGATGTCGTCGGGCCCGGCCATCTGGCCGAGGTGCCGATGCGCGTTCTTCACCGTCTCCCAGGATGTGTCGGTGCAGGTGATGCTGCCGAGCATCGCATCGGAATGGCCTACGATGTATTTCGTCGCGGCCTGGATCGAAACGTCGACGCCATGCGTGAACGGCTTGAAATACAGCGGCGACGCCCAGGTGTTGTCCATCATCACGATCGCGGCGCGCGCGTGCGCAATCTCGGCGATCGCGGGAATATCCTGTACCTCGAATAGCCCGGTGCTCGGCGACTCAACGAACACAACTTTCGTGTTCGGACGAATCAGCTTTTCGATATCAGCATCGAGCGTCGGCTCGTAGTAGGTCGTCTCGACGCCGAACTGCTTGAGAATCGAATTGCAGAAGTTGTGGGTCGGATGATACGCGCCGATCGTCATCAGCAGATGATCGCCCGCCGAGAGAAACGCGAGCAGCGCGGTCGTGATTGCACCGAGGCCCGAGGGCGCGAGGCGGCAATGCGCACCGCCTTCGAGCCGCGCGATCGCATCTTCGAGCGATGCCGACGTCGGCGTCCCGATGCGGCCGTACATATACTTCTGGTTCGCCGGATCGTGCACGCCGGCCGCGAAATCCTCGAACGTCTCGAACAGAATCGTCGAGGTACGATAGACCGGCGTGTTGACCGCACCGTAATGCGCTTTGGGATCGCGTCCCGCGACAACGGCGATGGTCTCGTCCTTCATCTAGTTATGAAAACCCAACTGCGAGGCGTATCGCGCTGCCGCCTGCGCAAGCGCGGGGGGATGCGGCGCGAAGGTCGCGAAGCGCGGGTCGCTGGTCTGACCGCGCACGTAGCGCACATAAATCTGCTGCACCACGGTCGCGTTCTTCCATAGCGCCCACGACAGATAGAACGGAAAACTGCTGACGTCGCGGCCGGTCCGTTTCGCATAGCGCTGGAGCATCTCGGCGCGCGAAAGAAATCCCGCCTTGAAGGTATGCGGCTCGATTTCCGCGAGCTTGACGATTTCGACATCGGCGCGCTCGCGCCAGTATCCGAGCGCGATGCCGAGGTCGATCATCGGATCGCCGAGCGTCGACATTTCCCAATCGAACACGCCGTTCACCTGCCCGGGATTTTTCTTATCGAGCATGATGTTGTGTAGATAGAAATCGTTGTGCAGGATGACCGGCTTGAGCGGCGCCGGCATGTGCTCGAGGTACCATGCGCCGAGGCGGTCCATCAGCGGAACTTCCTCGGTCTTGGCTCGATGCCACCGCTCCATCCATCCGGTGATCTGACGCTTCACGAAGCCGTCGGGCTTGCCCAGACCGCCAAGGCCGTATTTCTCGTAGTCGACCGCGTGCAGATCGGCGAGCGTGTCGACGAAGCCCTCCGAGATCGCCTTGAAGGTCGCGGGATCGTCGCCGAGCTCTTCAGGAACCGGCTGGCGATTCTTGAACACGATACCCTCGCGGCGCTCCATCACGAAAAACGGTGCGCCGATTATCGAGGTGTCATCGGAAAAGAGCATCGCGCGCGGTGCGGGTTTGAACGCCTCCCAGATGCGCGAGAGCACGCGGAACTCGCGCGCCATATCGTGACCGCCCACGGGGAGCGGGCCGAACGGAGGACGCCGCACGACCCATTCGCGATCCCCGAAGCGCAGCAGGTAGGTGAGATTCGATGAGCCGCCGCGGAATTGCTTGATCTCAAGGGGCGCGTCGGCGCCGGGAAGCCTGTGCTCGCGTAGCCATCCGACCAGCTTGGGCCAGTCGAGTTGTTCCTCGGCGCGGACATCGCCGTATTCGACAGTGAGGTCGAGAGCTTCTGCCATGGGCGGGATTATATGACGCGCGCAGGATTTTGCGACCCAGCGGAGGTGCGTGGCGCGCGCCCCACTCTCACCCGTCTGGCACGCTGGTCGCACAGCACGAAGAGCGCGACCAGCGCGCCGTCCCCTCTCTCTCACTCAGTGAGTGAGGGGACACGCAAAGAGCACAGGCTATACTTCCAGCAATTCGCGCGACTCTTCGATGCTTGCCACCTCATGGCCCATCCCACGAATCGTTGCGGCGGCGCGCTCGACGATTTGCGGATTCGAGAGCTGGCCGCTTCGATTGTATTGATAATCCTCGAGGCCGACGCGCACGTGCCCGCCGAGGCTCACGATCGCAGGCACCAGCGGCAGGTTGTCGCCGCCCAGCGTTGCCGCGAACCAGTTGCATCGCACGTCCTTGATCATTTCCAGGTACGCTTCGAGGCTCTTGATGGTCGGCGGCAGGCCAAACTGCGACTCCTCGCCACCGAGGTAAAACTTCAGCAGCAGCGGCTCCGTCAGCAGCCCCATATCGAGGAAGACCAGCGCCGCGCGCAGGAAGCCCGGCTCGAAAATCTGCAGCGTCGGACGCAGGCCCAGCTCGCGCGAGGTTTCGAGGAAATAGCGGCAGGTCGCATAGCTGTTCTGATAGACGAATTTTTCGCCACGCAGTTTCTTTGTGTGGCGATCGTACCCCGCGAGGTTGACCGATCCCATATCACCCGCGCCGAGGTCCGGCTTGGTCGCTGGATCTTTCGCGAGCGCGACAAAATGGCTGAAGCGCTCCGCCGCGGTGCCATCGAAGGGAAACGTCGGCCACAGCAGCGGCTTGCAAACGGCGCGCACACGCTTATAGACCTCGGCATAGAGCGGCACGTCCTGCACCCATTTGCCGGTATTCGGCTCGCGCACATGAAAATGGATGAGCGCGGCGCCGGCACGCGTGGTCGCGATCGCGTCGAGGGCGATTTCCTCGGGCGAGTACGGGATGTGCGGATTGCCGCGCATAGCGTTGCCGTTGATCGCGGACTCTATCATCACGATTCGTTTTGCCATGGCGCGGATTATAGGACGCTGGGCGAAATTTGCGATCCAAAAATGCAGAGTGCTAGGCTCCGCGGCGAGGCATCGACGATGGATACATCCAGCGCACCGCGATTGATTCCCGGCCGCGTCAGCATCGGCAAATTCCAGCTCTACTACGAGCGCGCGGGCAGCGGTCCCGCGATCGTTTTCCTGCACGGACTGGGCGGGAATCATCTGTCGTGGTGGCAGCAGATGCCGTACTTCATGCGATGGTTCGATTGCGTCACGGTTGACCAGCGCAGCTTCGGCCTCTCGCCCGATCCCGACGGCACCTTTTGCGATGCGCATTCGAGCGACCTCGGCGCGCTACTCGATCATCTGAAAATCGACAAGGCCGTGCTCGTCGGGCAGTCGATGGGTGGATGGACCATCGTCGGCTATGCGCTCGAGCATCCGGAGCGCGTCGCCGCGATGGTGATGGCCGACACGCTGGGCGGCATCTTCACCCCTGAGATGGACGCCATGATGGAGCGCATTCGCGCGGGCGGGCGCGGTCCACTGGAGGCAGTGAGCATCGGATCGCTGCCGACTTATGCGAAGGACTACTTCACGCGCAGTCGCGAGATGGCATACCTATACGATTCGCTGTTGATCCTTGGCGCGCGGCCGCCGGCCGACGCAATGCGACGTCTCGGCAGCCGTCGCTACGACCTCGCGAAGGTGCGCGAGCGACTGAAGATGCCAATTCTATGCCTCGAGGGTGAGGAGGATGCGCTCATCGTGCCCGACATGATTCGGATGCTGGTAAACGCGCTACCGAATGCGCGGCTCGCGCTGGTGCCGGGCGCGGGGCATTCGGTGTATTTCGAGAAG
>DATGKG010000455.1:0-10696 GCA_035294805.1 Binataceae bacterium (SeqCode)
TCCGGGTGTCCCGGCGTCATGCTCTCCAGTTGGCGAAAGCGCTTGATCTGCTCCATCGGCAGGTCGTAGCCGTATAGGTAGAGCAACGAGTAAAGCAGCGCCGAGCCGTGTCCCGCCGAAAGCACGAAGCGATCGCGCCCGTACCACTTGGGATCCTTGGGATTGAAGCGCAGGAATTTCGAGAACAGGACGTATGCGGTCGGCGCCATCCCCATCGGCAATCCGGGATGACCCGAGTTCGCTTTCTGCACCATGTCGATGGATAAGGTTCGAATCGTATTGATGCATAGTTGATCGAGTTGCGATTGTTCCAATTTTTCCGCTTCCGCCACTTTGTCACCGATTGCTGTTGGGGACGGCACGAGGTTGACGCCGCCACGTTGTCAGATTCCCCTACCAATCCGTACGATCGTCGTCCTTGGGGTCGCCGGCCTTGTGACGCATCACATTGACCACGTCTTTAGCGGCGCCCTTCTCTCCTAAATTCAACGATTGCATGAAGATGCGCGAGATTTCCCGCATCATCGCGCCTTCGGCGGCATCGAGCTGCGCGCCGAGGTTCGCCAACCGCTCCATCGCGCGCTGGATTTTTTCCAGCGTCCCCGCCATGTCGCCGCGCTCGCGGCTCGCGATCGCCTCCTGCAATTCCGCGCGAACCTGCGCAACTACGGGCCGCGCCTTTTCGCCGATCACGACCTCCAGCTCGCGCAGGCCATCAGCCAGCTTGAGAAATGAATCGCTGGTCGGGTCGTGCAGCGCCATAACTCCAATGCTCCGCCTTCAACTGTACAAATCAACTCAATACTCAAAGGAGAGTTCTAAAGCTACCATCGATCGTGAATTCTCTATGTCATCGGCGGCCTAAGCTGGGGCGCGACCTCGCGCGCGAAGAGTTCCATCGAGCGGCGGCTTCGCTCCGGCGCGATGCCGGGCAGATGCATGCCGAGCACGAGGTGCGTGGTGCGCACCTGGTCGAAGGAGTGATTAAGCTTCGCGGCGACCTCATCGGGACTGCCGATCAGCAGCGGGAACATGCTTTGCGAATCGCGCAGCTTCGACGGCTCGGGCAAGGTCGGGGCCGCTCCGTGAAGGTCGCCGGATTCGACCAGCCATCGCATATACCACGTGATCATGTAATGGAGATGCTCCTGCGAATGCGCCCACGCTTCATCGGTGGTGCGCCCGACGTAGGTGAAGTGAAGTTGCGCGGCGTGGAAGTCTTTCGGATTGCGGCCGGCTTTGCGCAGCGCATCGTCATAAGTCTTTTGCGCGACCGGACTCGCGAGACTCTGGTAATGACATCCCATCCGCGCTGCGCGTTCGATCGCCTTCGGCGCACCCGCGCCAATCCACAGCGGCGGATGCGGCGACTGCACTGGACGCGGCATCAGGCGGATGTTCTTCACATTGTAATGCTTACCCGCGAAGGAAAAATCGTCCTGTGTCCACGCCCCGCGCATCACCTCGATACCCTCCTCGAGGCGTCCGGCACGCGTCTTCCGATTGATGCCATACGCGGCGAATTCTCCGGGCGCGTAGCCTTGCCCGACGCCCAAATCGAAACGGCCATTTGAAATGATATCGATGGTCGCGGCATCCTCGGCCACGCGCACCGCATTATGCAGCGGCAGCAGCACGAGATACGTCCCGATGCGGATGCGTTTGGTGATCGCGCCGATGGCCGCCGCAATCGGCAAGATCGCGGGCGAGTAACCGTCCTCGGCAAAGTGATGCTCGGTCAGCCAGATCTCATCGAAGCCGAGTTCCTCGGCATATCGCGTCTGCGCGAGTTGTTCGGCATAGAAATTGGCGAATGGCACCTGCCACTTCGGTGGATTTCGAAACGGAAACAGCAGACCTACGTTAAGGTTCTTGACGATGCTCATGATGACGCCTCATCGCTGACGATGGAATTTGCCGCGACCGTCGCACCTCGCGCGCGATGGTGTCAAGGTGCGTATCGATCACAACCGCGATTTGTTGCAAGATGACCTAAGCTGCCACGGAGGATCACGGCATTCGATGAGACAAATCCTGGATCGCCGCGTGGTCGTCACCGGACTCGGCCTGGTGACTCCGCTCGGAACTGGAGTTGAGAAAAACTGGGAGGCCCTGCTGGCGGGCCGCTCCGGCATCGCGCCCATCACGGGATTCGATGTTTCTGACTTCCCGGTCAAAATCGCGGGCGAGGTCAAAGACTTCAATCCCGAAGACTGGATCGACAAGCGGGACATCAAAAAGATGGACCTCTTCATCCAGTACGCGATTGGCGCGGCCGAGCAGGCAATGCAGCAGTCGGGATTCAAAGTCACTGAGGAAAATGCCGAATGTTGCGGCGTGCTGATCGGCGTCGGCATCGGCGGCCTGCGCACCATCGAGGAGTATCACAAGGAGTTCCTCAAGACCGGGCTGAAGCGAATCACGCCGTTCTTCATTCCCAAGCTAATCGCGAATCTCGCGCCCGGACAGATTTCCATCAAATACGGTATGCGAGGCCCGAACTTCGCAACCACCAGCGCATGCTCATCCGGAAGTCACGCGATCGGCGAAGCTTATCGCATGGTGAAGATGGGCTACCTCGATGCGGCGATCGCGGGCGGCGCAGAAGCCGCGCTGACATCGCTCGGTCTCGGAGGATTCGCCGTGATGCGCGCGCTCTCCACGCGCAACGACGAGCCCGAGAAGGCCAGCCGTCCGTTCGACAAGGAGCGCGACGGCTTTGTGATGGCCGATGGCGCCGCGGCATTGATCCTCGAAGAGCGCGAGGCCGCGCTCGCGCGCGGCGCGAAAATTTTCGCCGAAGTATGTGGCTATGGAACCAACTCAGACGCGTATCACATCACTTCGCCTTCGCCCGAAGGAATCGGCGCAGCGAAATGCATGCAGATCTGTTTGAAGGACAGCGACCTCGATTTGAACGAGGTGGACTATATCAACGCACACGGCACCTCGACGCCACAGGGCGATATCGCGGAAACGCAGGCGATCAAGAAAATTTTTGGCGAGCGCGCGGCCCAGATCGGCGTTAACTCGACCAAATCGATGACGGGACACACGCTCGGCGCAGCCGGGGCGATCGAATCGGTTTTTACGGTGCTCGCGATCGATCGCGGCATCATGCCGCCGACCATCAACCAGGAGCATCCCGATCCCGAATGCGATCTCGACTACGTGCCGAACAAGCCGCGTGAGAAGAAGATTCGCCTCGCGCTCAACAACTCTTTCGGTTTCGGCGGCACCAACACCACCCTCGCCTTCCGGCCAGGGTCCTGAGCGGAGACGCGATGGGTTCGCGAATAGTTTCGACCGGCCGCGCGACGCCTCGCACGGCGATGTCCAACAACGATTTGAGTCGCGCGATCGACACGTCCGATGAATGGATTCGCACCCGCACCGGCATCGGCTCGCGCTACCTGATGCGCAGCGGGGAGTCGCTGGTCGATATCGCGGCGGAAGCGAGCCGCATCGCGATGCAACGCGCGAGCATCAAGCCGGGCGACCTCGATGCGATCGTGGTCGGCACGGTGTCGTCCGAATATGGATTCCCGTCGTTCGCGTGCTCCCTGCAGTCGGCGCTCGGCATCGACACGATTCCCGCATTCGATGTAGCCGCGGCGTGTTCCGGGTTCGTCTATGCGCTCTCGGTTGCAGATTCGACGATTCGCGCGGGCGACTATCGTCGGGTCTTGGTGGTCGGCACCGACGCGCTATCGACCATGGTCGATTGGAACGATCGCCGCACCTGCGTGCTGTTCGGCGACGGCGCCGGCGCTGCGATGCTGGTGGCTGAGCCGGGGCAGCGCGGTGTGCTCGGCAGCCTGCTGCGCTCCTCGGGCAAGTATTGGGATCTCCTTTCGGTGCGCGCAACCGGCACTCGCGCATCGCTCGATTCCGAGATTCGCCGCAATCCCGCCGACTCGATTCAGATGAAGGGCCCCGAGCTTTTCAAGATTGCCGTGAAGAGCATGGAAGAGGTTTCGCGCGACGTGGCCAAACGCGCGGGAGTGCCGCTCGAAGACGTGAATCTTATCGTGCCGCATCAGGCGAATCTGCGCATCATCAATGCGGTCGCGGACCGCCTGGGACTACCGCCGGAAAAAGTTTTCACCAACATCGAGCAATATGGAAACACGTCGGCCGCATCGGTTCCGATCGCGCTTGACGAAGCGTTGGAACAAAAGCGCATCCGCGACAACGATCTCATCATGTTGTGCGCGTGCGGAGGCGGCCTGACCTGGGGCGCAAACATCCTGCGATGGTAGCGGGCCCGCCATAACGGCATCCCCGCGCATCATGCTTGCCGACCTCCTGCGCCGCCGCGTCGTCTTTCTACTCGGCAAGGGAGGCGTCGGCACCACCTCGGTCAGCGCCGCACTCGCGACGGCAGCATCGGAGCGCGGAGATTCTGTCCTCGCAATGGAGACCGACGTGCGCGCGCCGATGGCGAATGCGTTCGGGATCAAGTCGGCGTTCGAACCTGTGATGGTGTCGGATCGACTCTTCGCAATGGTGCTCGAAGGGCGGCATTCGCTCGAGGAGTATCTGAAGCTCGTCATCCCGGCGCGCACCGTGATGCGCGCGGTGTTTGCGAGCCGCCTATATCAGTTCTTCGTGAACGCGGCGCCGGGCCTCAAGGAACTAATGATGCTCGGCAAGATCTATTACGAGGCCGAGCGCAAACTCGGCGGCCGCGATCATTGGGATCTGATCGTCGTCGACGGTCCCGCGAGCGGTCAGGCGCTTAGCCTGCTGAAGATGCCGGGCGCGGCGCGGCAAACTTTCGGTGACAGCGTGGTGGGACGCGAGGCCGGCAACATCATTCGCGCGCTGCGCGATGAGCATGAGACCGCGATCGTGCTCGTCACGACGCCCGAGCCGCTGCCGATTTCTGAGACTCTCGAGACAGTGGCGGCATTGCGCGAGGTGGGAATCAATCCGGCCGCGATCGTATTCAACCGCACGCGCACGCCGAACTTTTCGAATCGCGATGTTGCGAAATTGAAGGAGCAACTCATCGCGAACGGCAAAGCCTCGGATGCCGAATACCTCGCGCGGATCGCGCGCAGCGAGCTCGATCGCGCGAAGGAGGCTGACAAAGCGCTGGCCCAACTCCGCGACGCGACCTCCGCGCAGATCATTGAGTTGCCCATGCTGTGCAGACTTTCCGGAGGCGAACTGGCCCGCGCGCTGGCGCAGCGGCTCACGGATGTCAGAGTAGAGAGCTTTTCGAGAGAGACTGACGCTATAGGTCGGGATTAATGACGAGCCCCATCATTTTCTGAAAATCGCGTGGAGTACTCGTCGCGAGCGCAGCACCGACGCGTACCGCGGTCGCAGCAATCATGCAATCAGCCATGTGTCCCCTGCGCCTGCCTGACAAGTTAAGGAACTCAGCGGCGAGTTTTGCGTCGGTTGCCAAAAACGGCTCCGACTCGCCCACCGCTTTCATGATGAGAGCTGGATGCGTCTCGTCGAGCGGCCCGCAGAGAAATTCGCTCCACGCGATAGCGCTTATTCCGAGCCTCACTCGGCGCGCGACCCATCGATTGAGTTGGGTTCCCTCAGGAGGGTCCTCTCTAAGCGCTCGAATGACGAACCCGCTATCCAGGTGAATCAGGGATTGGTCCATTCGCGCTTCCGAAACATATTGCGCCGGATTCGCCTGGTTTCATTCTCCCACTCGCGGAGACCTGCTTTGCAGAAAGGTTCAATTCCTTTTGCACTCTCCGCAGCGCTTCCATCGGCGTCAGGTCTTCGGGCGATTCATCCTTGGCTGCCGCAACTGCGCGCCGGAGTACTTCCGATTTTGATACTTTCCATTACACGCCAAACGCTCGACCTTCCGAACGGTGTCTTGATCGAGAGTATACGTCGATTTGATCATTGCGGAGGCCATCTTTGATGGTAAGGCCATACTTGCTTCAACTCAAGTTGTGCCGAGACTCTGGACCAATTCGCCAGCGCTGGATACGCTGAACGGCGCAACATCAGGAGTCTCATCGATGCCCGGGGCCGATCGCAAAACCGCAAAACCCGCGCCCAAACGCGAACCATGGATCATCAGGACCTACGCGGGTTTCGGCGATGCGCGCCAGGCCAATCAGCGGTTTCATCAAAACCTGAAGGCCGGCCAGAAAGGTCTCTCGATCGCGTTCGATTTGCCCACACAAAATGGCTACGACCCCGATGCCCCAGTTGCGCGCGGCGAGGTCGGCAAGGCCGGCGTTTCGATAAGTCATTGGCGCGACATGCAGGAGTTGCTCGCGGGCATTCCGCTCGAATCGATCAATACCTCGATGACCATCAACGCGACCGCGCCGTTTCTGCTCGCGCTTTATCTCGTGGTTGCGGAGAAGCAAGGCGTCGCATGGGATCAGCTGCGCGGCACCACCCAAAACGATCTGATGAAGGAGTTTGTCGCGCGCGGTACCTCGATCTTTCATCCGGAGGTTTCGCTGCGGCTATCCACCGATCTGATCAAGTTCGCGGTCACCCATGCGCCCAACTGGAACCCGATCAATGTGTGCGGATATCACTACATGGAGTCGGGCGCCGGACCGGCCGAGGAAGTCGGATACGCATTCGGCAACGCGCTTTTGATCCTCGATGCGCTGCGGATGGAAGTGAAGCCTGACGATTTCGAAAAGACCGTCAAGCGGATTTCGTTTTTCATCAACAGCGGTATCGAGCTGGTGCCGGAAATTTGCAAAATCCGCGCGTACTTCAAGCTGTGGCCGGCGTTATGTAAATCCGAGTATGGCATCGAGGGCGTGCTGTTCCGCGCGGGATGCCAGGTGCGCTCGCTCACGCTGACCGAACAGCAGCCCGAGGTGAACATCCTGCGCATCGCGTACGAGGCGTTGCCGGTCGTGCTCTCCGCCGACGCGCGCGTCAACGCGCTGCAATTGCCCGGCTTCCGCGAGGCGATGTCGCTTCCCGATCGGGCCGAGCAGCTCATCGGACTGCGCACGCAGCAAGTGCTGATGCACGAGACCGGCATTACCGACTGCGGCGATATTTTCGAGGGCAGCAAGATCATCGAGAAAATGACCGGTGAGACGATGGAGCGCGCGCGCGACATCGCGATTCGGATGCGCGAGGCCGGCTACACGAAATCGATCGGTATGGTGAGTTCCGAGCTGACGCGCCAGCTCACCGAGCGCCAGCGCAAACTCGAATCGGGAGAGATCACGCAAATCGGCGTCAACGCATTTCCCGATGAGATCGGCCTCGCACCGCGTGCGGCGCATACGGATGATGCGGTTGATTACGATGCGATCGCGCGCGAGCGGACCGCATCGATCGCGAAGTGGCGCGAGTCGCGTGATAATCGCGCAGTTGCGGCAGCGCGGGAAAAGCTCGAGCGCGCGGCGAGCAACAATGGCGACGTGATGGATGCGACGCTCGATCTCGCGCGCGCTGGCGGCACCGTCGGCGAATGGACGGAGTCGCTCGAGCGCGTGACGCGCGGACGCTATACGCCGATTATCCTGGATCGATCATCGACCAGCGCGGGATTGAAGATTCCCACCATCGACGCGAAGTCGCACCGTATACGCATCGCAATCGGAAAGGCGGGCCTCGATGGCCACATCAATGCGGTCAAGTTGCTCGCGCAGGCGTGCATGCAAGCTGGCATGGAGGTCGTGCTCGCGGGATTCAAGCAGACGCCGGAGCAACTGGTCGAGACCGCGCTGCAAGAGGATGTGCACTTGCTCGCGGTGTCGAGCCTCGCGGGCGCGCACATGGCGATCGCGCGCGAGACGCTGGCGCTGTTGAAGCAGCGCGGCGCGAGCGAAGTGAGAGTGGTGATGGGCGGTATCATTCCCGAGGAAGATCGCAAGCGGCTCCTTGATCTCGGTGTACAGGCGATTTTCACGCCGAAGGATTCCAACCTCGGCAAGATCGTCGGCGAGCTGATCGCGCTGAGCGAGGCGCGCGCGTGAAACGTATCGCGCTCGTCGCATCGATTCTCGCGATCGCATCGGCAGCTCACGCCGCGGAGCCGCGTCCGTGGCTCTGCCGCGACAAGCCGGTGTTCTCGTCGCAGCAGCCGATGAGCTATCGCGTCACGATGACCTCGCGATCGCGGTGGCAAGTTTTCCTGATGCAGTTCTCGCCGGGCGGCGGTCACGACGGTTTCGATATCGCGCAGACCATCAGCCGCGGCGCGACCGGTCAGCTGGCCGCCGGACGCTACTTCGCGGTCGCGCTGCGCAATTCCGGCGGCAACTGGATCTGCCCGCCGGCGGTGAGCGAAGAGCCCACGCGAGGCGGCACGATCACCGACCTCTGCTTCGGCACCGATGAAGGCGCGTGCAGCGTCGAACTCGTCGTGACCTCCGGCGGCATACCCTCGAAGTAGCAATCACATCGATGCGGCGGATGCGTTTGGCACTCGCGCGCGATTTGAACTATGCAGGAATTTGAATCGACCCCGGCGGCTGTTCAAAGGAGTGCATATGGCCAACGCTGCACCGCACAATCCTCCGTTTCGCGCCGAGCACATCGGAAGCCTGCTGCGGCCGCCTGAGCTTTTGAATGCGCGCGTCGAAAATGATGCCGGCCGTCTCTCCGCCGCCGAGCTGCGGAAGATCGAGGACGAACACATCCGCAAGGCAGTCGCCTCTCAGGAAGAAGTCGGATTGCAATCGATCACCGATGGCGAGTATCGCCGCGGCGTGTTCTACACGGACTTCGCATGCCGGGGGCTCAAGGGCGCCGAGGTCTATTACGAATCGGAGCGGATGTTCTTCGTCGATGACCATGGCAACAGGATCGCGGTTCCCCTGCTCAAGATAAAAGGCCGCTTGCACTGGAGCGCGCCGATTCATGCCGACGAGTTTAAGTTCACGCAGTCGCTCACGAAACAAACGGTGAAGATGACCATCCCTTCGCCGACCAGCATCCACTCGATCGACGGGCGCTACGTCAGCAAGCAGGCTTACACCGACCTCGATGCGCTGCGTGCCGACGTCGTCGATGCCTACCAGAAGGAATTGCCCGCGCTGGCCGCCGCCGGATGCCGCTATGTGCAGCTCGACGAAGTTCCGATCGCGATCGCATGCGATCCCAGGCGGCAAGCGCAGATCAACACGGGCGGCCGCAACGCTGACGAAATTCTCTACAGTGTGTATCCCAACCTCATCAACGACGCGATCGCGAATCATCCGAAGTCGATTCATATCGCGATGCATCTATGCCGCGGCAATAACCAAAGCGGATGGCTAACCGAGGGCGGCTACGATCCCGTCGCCGACATGCTGTTCAACAAGATTAATGTCGACTCTTATATGCTGGAGTATGACACCGCGCGTGCCGGGACCTTCGCACCATTGCGCTTTGTGCCGAAGCATAAATCGGTGGTGCTGGGGATCGTGTCGAGCAAGCTTCCGCAACTGGAGTCGAAAGATGACCTCAAGCGCCGCATCGATGAAGCTTCGAAGTACATTGACCTGGATCAGCTAGGTATAAGTCCGCAATGCGGCTTTGCCAGCACGGCCCCCGGCAACAAGCTTACCTTCGATGAGCAGCGCGCGAAGCTGCGCCGCGTAGTGGAAGTCGCGCGCGAGGTCTGGGGCTAGGCTAGCCATCGGACCATGCGAATCGATCGCACCGCCATCGAGAGCTTCCTGTATCGCGAGGCGCGCCTTATGGATGCGCATGCCTATGACGAATGGCTGGCACTATGGGACCAGGACGCGACTTACTGGGTTCCTTGCAACTCCGATGACATCGACCCGACCCAGAACGTCTCCATAATTTACGACCGCCGTGGACAGTTGCGTGCACGCATACAACGGTTCAAAGAGACTTCGTGGCTGCGCGAGCAGGCGCCGCGCCTGAAGCGTCTCATCTCTAATATAGAGATTGAGTCCGCCAGCGATAGCGAAGTGGTAGTTAGCTCAGGTTTTATTCTGGCCGAGCTGCATCATCACACACAATATTTATGGTCGGGTAGCGCTACTCATGCGCTGATTCCCAACGGCGATAGCTTTAAGATTAAGTCGAAGAAGGTGCTACTCCTTAATAATAACGAACCACTTCCTAACCTGATGTTTCTCATCTAGCGCTCCTGTCGCGGAGGCAGAGCTATGCAGACCTCATCGGTCGATTATCGCGAGCTAGTCGAAGACGATCGCATCAGCGGACGCGTTTACTGCGACAATGACATCTTCCGCGAAGAACTCGACAAACTCTGGTCGCGCGAATGGGTCTACGTTGCCCACGAAAGCGAGGTTTCTCAGCCGGGCGACTTCGTCACGCGTCAAATCGGATTGCAGCCGGTGATCGTCTCGCGCGACGACGACGGTAAGGTCAATCTGCTGCTCAACCGATGTATGCATCGCGGCAACACCGTATGCCAGAGCGATCGCGGCAACTCGCACTCCTTTAGGTGCGCCTATCATGGCTGGACCTATGACAATCGCGGTGAGCTTACCGGTGTGCCTTACGCCGGTGGCTACGATGAAACTTTCTGCAAAAGTGACTTCAACCTGATGAAGGTGCCCCGCGTCGCGAGTCATCGCGGACTTATCTTCGCGAGTCTTAGTGCCGGCGGTCCTTCGCTCGATGAGCATTTAGGTCATGCAAAAAGGCTCATCGATCAGTTCGTCGACCTCGCGCCCGAAGGCGAAGTCGTCGTTCGCTCCGGCGTACTCAAGCATTCGTATCGCGGCAACTGGAAGATGGCGCT
>DATGKG010000456.1:0-10400 GCA_035294805.1 Binataceae bacterium (SeqCode)
CTCATCCTGTTCGATGAGAAAACCGGCAACAGCCGCGGCCTCTTCACCGAATGGGAAGGGAAGTCGTGCAGCTTCAACGATCTCACCACCAACGATAACGGCAGCGTCTACACCGGGCAGATCAATTTCGATCCGCTCAGCAACAACAAGCCGATCCCCGGCAGTCTCTTTCGCATCGATCCGCCGAACAAAGTGACGAAGCTATGGGACGGTATCGAGGTGACCAATGGAATGGGGCTGAGTCCCGATCGTAAGCATCTCTATCATTCCGATTCGCCGACCGGAGCAGTGTGGGCCTACGACGTTACCTCGGACGGAGGGGTGAAGGATCGGCGCATCTTCGCGAAGCTGCCCGAAGGATGGCCTGACGGGATGGCCGTCGATGCGGAAGGCGGGATATGGGTCGCGGCGGTTCGGGTCGGCGAGGTGGTGCATTTCGACAAGAGCGCGACCATCAAGAAGCGCATCAAGTTGCCTGCGAAGATGGTGACCAGCCTCGTCTTCGGCGGCCGCGATATGCAGGACCTCTACATCGTTACGGCGGATAACACCGAGAATGCCGACCGAAAAGGGACGGTGTTCAAAACCCGCGCGGATGTGCCCGGTTTGAAGGTGCCGAAAGCGAAGTTCTGAACCGCCAAAAATCAAGATGGCGACGAGTCCCCCCTGGGCCTCGTCGCCAATCCCTCTCCCCGCCCGCGGCCCGATGCCCCCTTTCCCCCCTTGCCCCCTGCGTGAGTTCCCGCCAAGGCCCGCGCAGTGGCAGCTTCAACATCCGACCGCCTGACGAATGTTAGTTAGAGCTAAAATCGTGCCGACATGAAATCGTGGATTTCCCTAGCGGGCATTAGGTGCGATGTATCCAGCACCCGCTCCCGCCGCATCAAAATGTATCCAAGGGGAACAATTTGGATACAGCGGTCAGGAAGCGATGGGGACGCTCTTCACCGCAGACGCCTGGCTCTCCAGCTTCTCCTCCTCTGCGGCGGCCAGCGTTATGCTCGCGGCGATCGTCAGGATGAAGGCCGCCACGCGCATCGCTGCGGCGATGGGATCGGTCGGCAAGCGCTCGCCGAACGCAATCATTCCGCCGATGATCGGGACAAGGTTCGATAGCGCCGACGAGAGCGGCATCGTGATGATGCCACGCGCCTGATGAAATGAGTTCTGTAGCATCACCATTCCGATGATGTTCGCCACAATCAGCGCGTAAACCCACGGACTGATGACGACCCGCATCGCGAGAGCGGCGCCTCCCGCCTCGATCGCGTCGGTCATCGCCTTGGTATAGAGGCTCGCGAGGCCGAACGCGATGCCCGATCCGATCGCCTGCGCAATGCCGCCGCGCGCGAAGCGCGGCCGCGTGAATGCTGCCGCCGCGACGATCGCCAGCACCGTCGTCAGACCGATGATCACACGATCGCTCATCGCGCCTTGCGACGCGCCGGCCGATAGCGACAACGCGAGCAGGATCATGCCGAGCACGATGGCGACGATACCCGCCCATTCGGCTGGCCGCGCGCGCTCGCCCAGCACCACGACTGAGAAGATCACGAACAGCGCGATACCGCCCTGCATCATCACCGCGACCATCGAGACCGGCGCTTGCGAAACAGCGATGACGAACAGAGCCCATCCGATGGTTTGCACGCCGACACCGCCGAGCCACATCGGATCGCGAAACCACGTGAGCACGCTGCGAAAGATGTGCGAGCCGCGCGCCTCGGGTAGCGCCGTGGCGCGGCTTTTCATCATAAGAAGGCCAAGCGCCATCAGCGTGCTCGCGAGCACTGCCAGCACGAGGTAAAGCAGCATCGGGCTAACTTACGGGAAGAAGGTGGGTCAGGCGAGTTCGCGCATCACGCCGCCGGCCATCAGCAGAAACCTGCGCCCACCCCATTTGACGGTCCTGCCGGTCAGGCTGGCGAAGTAGATGGCCGTCATCACGAGGTCCTTGAACGGGATCAGCAGCACGTCGGACAGCGCCTGCGGCTTCTTGAGGACTTTGCCGATCATGATCGACGCCATCAGCATGCGCAGTCCAAGGATCATCGCGAGCGCATCGAACGAATGCAGCGCGAAGCGGTTGGCGACGATGTACATCAGCGCCCAGAACGGACCGTGTATCGCGATGGTCGCGAGGCTGAGCGGACGAGCGTGGCGATAGGTGCGCGCCCAGCGCAGTTGATGATTCCAGAAATCGGTGAAGTTGTGATCCTCGCACGCGACCGTGACGATCGAGCTGGACAGTTCGATGTTGTACCCGGCCTCGGAGACCTTCGAGCCGAGATGGAAGTCGTCGGCCAAGAGGTCCTTGAGCGCGCGGAATCCGCCGATCGCATCGAGCGCCTCACGCTTCACGGCAATCGTCGCGCCGAGCGCATACTTCATCGGTTCGAGCGCCTCGGCGAGGATCACTTGCGGGGCGAAATCGGTGTTGATGAAGAGCGCCTCCATTCGCGAGGCGAAACTTTCATACGCCTGGCCGCGATAGATGCACGTCACGAGGCCGGTCTTCGGATTCTCGGTGAGTTCCGCGACGACGCGCTTCAGATGGTCGGGCTCGACAGAAATGTCGGCATCGCTCAGCACGAAGATGTCGGTCTTGTCGGACGCGCGCTCCGCCATCCGGATCAGCTTGGCGATTTTGCGATTCGACGAGCCGGGCTCCTCGCCGACCACCACCGTCATGTTCGCGAACTGGTACGGCGCGCGAAGCGATACCGGAATATCGACGGCGCGGTCCTCGTAGCTGGTGACGCCGAAAATGAATTCGACACGCGAATAAGCCATTTCCAGAAAGCTGATGACGTTCTCACGCAGATGTTCACTGACCCCACGCAACGGCTTCAGCACCGCAACGCGCGGCGGAATCTTCGGCAATGCACGCGGCGCGGAATTGCTGCGATGCGCAAACATCACGCCGGTGACTATCGCCGCCAGGTAATAGACCGTCGAGAAGAGAATCCCGCAGGCCGATAGCGCCAAGAGCAGTTTCATCTATGCGGATGCCTGCACGGTGGGATGGTCGCGCAACTGATGGCGGCGCGAGCGCATGGTCGAGAGGAATTGCGCGCCTTCCTTCAGCAAGCGTTTGGTTTCTTCGGCCGAGGTCGCCATCTTGCGTATCGATTTGAAGATGTACTTCGGACGGAAGTAGAAGCTGCGATAAAACTTCTCGACCGCGCCGTAGATCTCATCGTTGGTCAGGCCGGGATACTGTACCGTGCACTTCTGATATCCGTCCTGATCGAGCAGCGGATTGACCGCGAGGAAGCCGTTTTTCTCGACGTAATCGTAAAGCTCGGTCCCCGGATACGGCGACGCGAGCGAGACCTGGATGGTCTCGCAATCCATCTCACGCGCGAACTTCATCGATTCGGCAATGGTGTCGCTGGTTTCGCCCGGCAACCCGAGGATGAAGGTGCCGTGGATCAGGATGCCGATATCATGGCAATCGCGCGTGAAGCGGCGCGCGCGCTCCAACCCGACGCCCTTCTTGATGTTCTTCAGGATCTGCGCGTTGCCGGTTTCGTATCCAACCACGAACAGGCGCAGTCCGCCGTCCTTGAGAATCTTGAGCGTTTCGTAGTCGACATTGGCGCGCGAGTTGGTCGACCATGTGATGCCCAGCGGCTTTAGCAATTGCGCGATTTTGCGCGCGCGCGCCGGATCGGCGGTGAAGGTGTCGTCGTCGAAGAAGAGCTCCTTCATCTTCGGGAACTTTGCCTTCATCTGGGAAACTTCCTCGAAGACGTTCTCAGGGCTGCGCGTGCGATAGCTGTGCCCCTGCGTCACCTGCGGCCACAGGCAGAAGGTGCATTTCGCCGGACATCCGCGCCCCGTATACATCGAGACATACGGATACTGGCAGTAGGGGCTGTTGTATTTGAGATAGTCGAGGTTCTTCTCATACACCTCGGTCACGAAGGGCAGGGCATCCAGCTCGGGCCCCGTCAGTATCGGACGATCGGGGTTGTGATGAATCGCGCCATTGCGCTGATAGCTGATGCCCCCTATCTGCTCCCAATCCATTCCGCGCGCGACCTCGACCATCGAATGATCGAATTCCTTGCGCCCCGCGATATCGATGGCGCGGGAGATCTTCAGCACCTCATCGGGACGCGCGGTCGGATGACCTCCGACGAACGCGATAATGCAATTGGGATTCGCCGCCTTGATCGACTCGGCGGTGCGCGCATCCATTCGCAGCGATGGCGTCGAAGTATGAATTACGATTAGGTCGTAGCCTTTTGCCTCATCAACGGTTTGCTGGACGGTGTAATCATGCGGGGGCGCATCGAGCAGCCGCGCGCCGGGAATCATTCCTGCCGGATACGCGAGCCACGTCGGATACCAGAACGACCAGACCTCGCGAGTAGCCTGATATCGCGAACCCGCGCCACCATCGAAGTCCTCGTAGGAGGGCGGGTTCAAGAACATGGTCTTCATAAAATCCATATCTGTCAGCAGTCTCCGGTGTCTAAGCTTAGCCTGTCCGATTGGTTAGCGGACCTAACATACAGATCAGTTCGACCGACCGCAACTTAAAAGAATTCCAATATGGTCGAATTTGACATATCTCAAAACTACTTAAGAGACGCATCTTATGGCAAACGTTAGCAGGATGGTGGTTCGGGGACCTCGGTTGTCACGAATGCGATAGCTCCGAACAGCCCACCGACCATCATCGCGGCGAATAGGAGCAATCCTAGCGCGATCGCATCCTCGCGAGACACTCCCGCCAACCCGAAGAGAAACAGGTACGCTGTTTCGCGCAATCCCAGGCCATTCAGCGTGACCGGCAAACTTGCGAGGACGCCCGATATCGGCACGATCAGCAGAAACATCGAAAGCGGCAGATGAAGTCCCAGTCCGAGCGCAAGAACATACTGACACACTGCGAGCGACGCCTGCAGGATCATCGATAGGACGATCGCTGGCAGCACGGCGGCCGGCCTATGAAGATACGGCGCGATGATTCCGAGCGCGCGCCGAATTGGCCGCGGCGTCAGATGAATCAAGCGCCCGATTAGCGGCGACCCGAGGTACGCGCCGAATGCGACCACGCCGACAGCGATGATCGGATCGATGACATTCGGCGGCAGCGTCCCGCGATTCATCGTGATCGCGATGAGCGCCGCGAGCCAGAACAGGCCCATCAGTCCATAGCCGCGATCCGCCAATGCCGAGGCGATCGCCTCGCCCATCTTGCCGTGACGCCGTCCGAGGTAGAACGCGCGGGCCGCATCGCCACCGACCAGTCCGGGCACGAACAGATTGGTGAACATTCCGATGAAGTAGTAGCGCAGGAATTCCGCGAAGCTCCCGCGCATGTTCAGCACCGCCGCGAGCAGTTGCCATCGCCATGCGCTCATGACCTGGCCGGCCACATAAATCGCGACAGTCGCGGCGAAGTACCACCATCGCTCGCGCGCCAGCGTGCGCAGGGCGGGACGCGCGTCGTAGTGCCACAGCAAGAAACTTACGATCGCGACGCCCAGGCCGACTCGAATCACAAACGCGCGATATGGATGCGCGGCTCGTGGCGCTGTCGCCGAGACATCATGCGACGCCTCACTCGCGGGCAAGTTGCTCACCATGATTGATGATCGCGCGTTTGGTGTGCTCGACCGCGAGCAGTGTGAAGTTGCCGAGCCGATCTTTCAGTCGCGCCAGATCGCCCGCATCGAGCACTAGCACGATGTTGCCGGGCCGATGCCACAGGCGCATCAGGTCGCTATCGGAGGTGAAGAAGTACTCGCTCGCATCGCTCGCATGCTCGGCGCCGAAGCGCAACTCCGTGAGTGGTCCGACCAGAATAATGCGGCGGCGCGTATAGAACGCCAGCCCCTGCACATAGCGATGGTAACAAATGATCTGCGCGCCCGGCGCGCGCTCGGCGACCTGCCGGCTCAGGCTCGCATACGAACGCAGCGGCTCCGCGGCGATGCGCGCCCACGTCGCCGCGCATAGTGCCCCCGCCAGCGTGATGACGATTAACGACAAGCCCGCGCCGGTCAGCCGCGCCGAAAACGCGACGGTGACCATCGCGCCGCCGAACAACAGGATGCCACCGATTGCGAACAGCTCCGGCTGCACCAGCATCGGATAGGGCGTGCGAAACGACGCGGCCTTCATCGCGGCGAAGATAATTCCCGCGCCGAGCAAACCGAGCAGCGGGCCGGATTCCATCAGGATGCGTGAATCGGGCGAGCGCAGCACGCGAGGCTCTTCCGGCCATGCGCACGAGACGATTCCATCGGCGAGCAAAACTGCGAGTAGCGGAAATACCGGAAGGATGTAAGGGATCAGTTTGCCGCTCGAGGCCGAGAATGTGCCGATGATCACCACCGCGCCGATCACGCAGTAGCGGCGCGCGGGGCTCGGCGTCATCCTGCGCCAGGTCAGAAACGGCACCAGCATCGACCACGGCAACAGCCCGGCGAGAATCACCGGAACATAAAAGTAGAACGGTTCGCCGTGACTGAATGACGCATCGAAAAAGCGCCGGAGGTGTTCCCCGACGAAATAGAAATCGACGAACCCGGGCTCGCGGATGCTGATCGCGATGAACCATGGCGCGACGATCGCCAGGATGAGCGCACCGCCCGCGATCGCATGAAAGCGCCGCAACAACCCGTTCAACGCGCGCTCCCGCCAGAGGAAAATCAACATCGTCAAAGCGGGCAGCACGATTCCGATCGGTCCTTTGGTCAGCGTCGCGAGCGCCATCGCCACGTAAGCTATCCAACACCAGATACCGCTCTCCGCAAAATGAAGGTAGAGCGCGAATATCGCGATGGTGGTGAGCGCCGAGAGCAGCATGTCGGTGGTCACCACCTGCGCCATTACCGCATACAGCGGCGCGGTCGCGAGTATCGCGGCGGCCATGATCGCGCGGCGCCGCCCCATCGTGCGCGCAGCGAAAATGAATGTCGCGAGCACGCCGAGCAGCGCCGATATTGCGGGTATCATGCGCGCGGCGAATTCATTGATGCCGAAGAGGCGGTAGGAAATCGTCGTGAGCCAGTACAGCAGCGGAGGTTTCTCGACATACGCGACGTAGTTGAGATGTGGCACGATATAGTCGCGCAGCTCGAGCATCTCACGCGCGATCTCGCCATAGCGCGCCTCGTCGGGCTCCCAGAATCCGTAGGCGGCGAGATGAAAGAGGAAGATCAGTGCCGCGACGACGAAGACGCCGAGCATGGCGAGGATTTCGGAGGCCGTCCATCGAGCGGTCGAGCGAGTCGTATCGATGCCCCCGCCAATTTCGCTGCGCGCCGCGCTCGATGCCTCCTCAGCCACGATCCGGAACTTTATCTGCGATTGAACTTCCGCGAAATCGCTGCCGAGCGCCCGCAGGAAGCATTCCCGCTTCTGTCAGTAGCCGGCGGCGCCGCCGCCTTTGCGCGGATCGAATGCGCCGTGCAGATTCCCCGGCGCGATGGTGATCGCATTCACCGCCCCCAGCGCTGGAATCACGCGCAGATGATAGTGCATCTGCGCGAGCGCTTCGCGCGAGGTCTGCGGCATCTTCTCCTCGATCACGACCACGTCGGGATTGGCCTGCTCATGCAAGCGCGGATTGGCGACCGCGTCTTCCGCACTGCAATGAAAATCCAGCACATCGAGCGCGACCTGCAGCACTCCGCTGATGATTGTAGGCCCGCCGGAACCGCCCGCGGTCAGCACCGGCTTGTCTTGCTTGACCACGATGACCGGCGTCATGCTCGACAGCGGCCGCTTGCCGGGCGCGATCGAATTCGCGTCCGTACCTACCAGTTTGTAGGCATTCGCTACACCGGGAGCGACCGAAAAATCGTCCATCTCGTCATTGAGGATGACGCCGAGCTTCGGCACCGTCATCTTCGCGCCGAAAACCGTGTTGATGGTGGTCGTGATATCGACGACGTTGCCCGCCTCGTCGACCACGCACAGGTTCGAGGTGCCGTGATCATGCGCCTCGGCCGCCATCGCCGCCGGATCCTTCTGATGGAGCGCGCGATCGCGCGCCTCATTTATGTGCGAGGGCGACAGCAGCACATCGAGGGGCACGTGCACGAAAACCGGATCGGCATAGAGCGAGCGGTCGTCAAATCCCTGCCGCATCACTTCGATCAGGCGCGCGAGATAGGGCGGCGAATTGAGGCCGAGCCCAGCCAGGTGGCCGGGTTCCAGCATCCCCAGCATTTCCAGCACGACGCCGCCCGATGACGGCGGCGGCATCGCATACACCACCATGCCGTTATATGCGCGATGGAGCGGGTCTCGCCAAATCGGCTGATAATCCGCCAGATCGTCGGCCGTAACAATTCCTCCGTGATCGCCCAGGTAGGAAACCAGCTCCTTGCCGATCGGACCGTCGTAGAATTTTGCAACCGGTGTGTTGCCCAGATGCTCGATGGTGTCGGCGAGCTTCTTCTCGTAGATTTTCTCGCCTGCGGCCGGCGCGCTGCCGTCCGGCTTCAGAAAAACTTCCTTGAGGCCCGGATCCATCGCGAGCATCGACGCGCCCGACTTTATCTCGCCCGCGAGATGCTCGCTGACCGGGAATCCATCGCGCGCGAGTTTGACCGCGGGCGCGGCGACCTGCTGGAACTTCATAGTGCCGAAGCGCTTCAGCGCGGCATCGATACCCGCGATTTCCCCGGGCACTGCGACCGCGAGCGGTCCAACCTTAGCGAGTTCCTCGTTGGGTTTGCCGTCGCGATAGTACATGTCCGCGCTCGCAGCGTGTGGCGCGGTCTCGCGATAGTCCAGCGCGTAAAATTTCCCTTCCTTCGCGAGATAGATAAGCATGAAGCCGCCGCCGCCGATTCCGCATGAGGCGGGATTGGTGACGCCGACCGCGAGCGCAGTCGCCGTGGCCGCATCGATCGCGTTGCCGCCTTGCTTGAGGATCGCGAGGCCCACTTCGGAAGCGGGCGCACTCTCCGAGACGACCATCGCCCGATGGGCTGCCTCGCAACCCGCCGGCGTCACGTACGTGAGTATTGAAAGGACCGTGACGACGAACGGGAAAAGCATCGATCCGAAAGTGCGGGGAGTTTCGGCCACCGTCTGTACCTAACAGCCGTGTGAAGAATTGGAAAGTAGGCCGCCGCGATATTTTCCGTTTGGCATCGCGATCGAGTGATGCTTTGATCGACCAAACTTCCACGCGGCGGAGGCCACTATGAATTTCACCGACATTATTTATGACAAGAGCGATCGCATCGCGACTGTGACCATGAATCGGCCCGACAAGATGAACGCGTGGACCGGAAAAATGGGCCTCGAGATGCGTCAAGCGATGCTCGATGCGGATCGCGACGATAAGATCGGCGCGATCATCGTCACAGGCGCCGGCCGAGCTTATTGCGCGGGCGCCGATATGGGCGGCCTCAGTGAAATCTCGCAGGGACGCGCCAGCGCGGGCACTGCGTTCCAGGCGCCGCAAGATGATCTGCCGGCCGGCACGCGCCCCGACTATCGCACCCAGTACTCATGGATCATGGCGCTGAAGAAACCCGTCATCGGCGCAATCAACGGCGCCTGCGTCGGGATGGGGTTCACCCTTTCCCTGTATCAGGACATTCGGATCGCGTCGGACAAGGCGCGGATGGGACTTATCTTCACCCAGCGCGGATTGGCTATCGAACACGGCTCCAGCTGGATGCTGCCGCGCATCATCGGCGCGACGCGCGCGATGGAACTTGCCGTCACCGGCCGTCTGGTTGATGCGCAGGAGGCCCTCGCGATCGGCCTCGTCAATCGCGTGGTGGCGCATGACAAGCTGATGGAGACCGCGCGCGAGGTCGCCGGCCACATCGCGAGTAAATGCTCCCCGCTCGGCGTCGCGCAGGCGAAAAGAATGGTCTGGGAACATTTGTTCACCGACCTCGCAACCGCGATCAAAGACAATGATGAGGCGGTGCAGTTGATGACACACTCGAAAGATTTCGCGGAGGGCGTGAAAGCCTTTATCGAAAAGCGGTCGCCCCGCTTCACGGGAAAATAGTCCCGGCGCGTCTTGGGTGGCTGTTTGGGGGCGGCTACTTGTCGAGCGGATGCTTGAACTTGCGATCGGGGTGCCGAATCGTCAGCACCGGGCAATGTGCTTTCTGCACGACACGCTCGGCGACGCTTCCCATCAGCACATGGGCAATGCCGGTGCGGCCATGGGTGCCCATCACGATCAGATCGGCGCCTTCGCCCTGCGCGGCGTGAATCACTTCGAGGAAGGGCGAGCCGACTTTGAGCAGCGAGCGCGCCTTGAGGCCGGAATCGCGCATCCGGTTGACGAGCTTGTCTAGTTCCTTCTGCGCCATCATGCGCTGCTCTTCCGCGATGCGCGTCATCGCGCCGACGTCCATCACCGGTCCGATCTCCGGCGATACCATCACCGGCGGCAG